>JAUVYD010000214.1 GCA_030603265.1 Dehalococcoidia bacterium | reverse complement strand
CGTGGCCGCGGCAGGCATGAGCCTCGCAGTCGCCGCCCTCACCTGGTTCATCCTGAAGGACGACCCCACGAAGGCAGGCCTCCCCTCAATCGCTGAGGCGGAGGGTAGAGTCAGTGCCGGGGCAGACAGCAAGGAACGCGGTCTTTCGGTGCGAGAACGCCTGGTGCGGGCAGCCAGCAACAAGAAAGCCTGGCCCCTTTTCATGGTCTGCATGGGCACGTACGGAGCATACTCCGCGTTCTTCCTGAACTGGTACGTCATCTACCTGATGCAGACCTACGGACTTGCACGTGACTACGCCGCCACATTCGCACTTGCTTCTGCAGTGGGTTCAATCATCGGGACCTCATCACTCGGTTTCATCTCGGACAACATCAGAAGTCGTCGCATCCCAATCAGGCTCGCCACAGGAACGTCACTCACCTGTCTCCTCATAATGGCACTATGGAACGGAGGCAAACCTCCCCTCGAGGCACACTGGCTCCTTGCCTTCCTGGTAGGGTCCGGCATCGGAGCCATGTCGGTGTCGTTTGCAACCGTACGCGATGTTGCCAGACCGGAGGTGCGCGGGATGACAGGCGGAATCATCAACATGGGGGCCTTCATAGGAGCGGCAGCAGTTCAACCGCTGTTCGGCTGGTTCCTGGACAGGGGTTGGATAGGAGAGATGCTGAACGGCGTGAGGCACTATCCCGTTGAGGCATTCCAGCAAGGTCTCCTCCTGTGCTGCGGACTCATGGCGTTGGGATTCCTCGGCGCGTTGCTGATGAAGGATCCTTTTCGCAAGGCTGGTTGACGCAAGGCACAATGGATTGCTGCGAGGTAATTCTGCGGCCACATCAGTCTGCCAGGGCCGACGCGCTCGAAGCTATGGCGCGTTGCGGCATCTCTGCCACGCGGGCGCCTGGAGCCTCTATGCCGGAGTGAAGGAAGCTGGCAAGGGAACCGGGCGCTGGGAGAGATAGAAACCCGCGACACACGCCTCAATGCCCTGGCCCGGGAGTCCACCCGCAGCCTCGCACAATCCGGTTCGGCGTCTGCCCGCCGGGTCGGTCGCGATGTGATGAGGGAACTTGAGCGCAAGGCTGCCAGCGGGCGGCTGAGGAATATCGGATAAGCCTTTCGTCCCGGGAATGTCACCTATCTTGACACCCACATCATGTCGCAATACACTGACAACAGGTCAACAGGATTGCAATCAGAGCTTGCCTGTTGCATAGTGTGGAGCTTGGCGGGCAGAGGTTGCTGGATGTGGGTGGTGGCTCACGTGTCTCTGGCCCCCGAACGAGCAGCGCGAGGCTGAGTCCTTCTCCCCACCGTTGGTCGGGTGGCAGAATAGAGAGGAAAGCACAAGGAGGTCGGAACATGGCAGAGGAACAGAAGAGCGAGCATGGCTTCATCGGTGAGACAATCATAGGTGACGACGTGGTGGCCTCCATCGCCGGCTTGGCCGCGCAGGAGATCGACGGTGTCGGGAGCCTGGGCAAGAGCACAGTGCGCCGAGCACTGAGTGGCGCCTTCGCAGACGCCGCCGAGAAGGCGCGGGCGGGCGTTGCCGTTGAGGTCGGGAAGCGCGAGTGCATCGTGGACCTGCAGATGAACGTGCACTACGGCTACAGCATCCCGAACATCATCAACGAGGTCCGGAAGAAGGTCGCCGCACGCCTGCTTGAGTTCACCGGTCTCATCGCCAAGGAGATCAACATCCGGGTTGTTGGAATCGACATCCCACAGCAGAAGGCTCAGGCCCGAGTCGTGTAGCTGTCGCGGCCCCCTTGAGTGCGCACCCGCTGACGCAGCCCGGGCTGGAAGGCCAGGCGCAAAGGTGAGTGGAGGCAAGTGATGATGATTTCCGTTCTTAACCGTATCGTGGTCATACTCGGTGCACTGGCCATCCTTGCCGGGGCAGTAGTTACCATCGGTGTTGCCACGCAGGTATGGCCACCCTACATCCTTCTGGGGTGGTTCCTGCCCCAACTGCAACTGGCCTCCGAAGCAACAACCGCGAGCAGGGTGGCAATTGTCTCTCTCAGCGCCGTCGCGGCCGTGGGCATGCTGGCACTCCTCCTGGCGGAGGTGGTACCTCTTCGCACTTCTGTCGTGCACGTACTGAGCACGACTGACAAGGGCGTCGCCACTATCGAGAATCAGAGCCTTTGCCTGCTGGCCGAGCGCACAGGCGAGACGGTCCACGGCGTAAACGATGTTGACTGTTTCATCAGGGATGGCGACGATGGGCTGCTGATCAAGTGCCGTGCCGTCATCGCCCTGGGCGCGAACCTGCTGGAAATCAATCCTGAGCTGAAATCCAAAGTGCACGACGCAATCCAGCAGTTGACGGGGCTGCCGGTCGCCCGGGTCGACATCAAGTTCAAGTACCATTCGGACAAGCGAAGCCGGGTCTCGGTACGGTGAAGGGGATATGGCCATGAGAAATGCGAAGACAATCGGGATTGTCGCAGGGCTTGTAGCAGGCCTTATCATCGCGTGGCTCGGGTTCGCCAAGTTCCTTGTTGTTGCGCTCTGCGTGTTGATAGGCTGGTTTGTCGCGAAGGTCTACCTCGGAGAGATCGATCTTCTCGACGCCTACGAGCGATTTCAGTCTGGCAGGGGGAGAAAGCCGCGCAGTTGACGCAACTGCCGTCCTGTCTGCCGGTGGAATAGTCGGCCCAGGCAGCAATCTGCGTCGAGTTGAAAGCGGTGGTGTGGCAGGTGGTAGCTGGATTTTCGCGCTCGAAAGGGGCATTGCGAAGCTTCCTGCCCGGCATTCTTATCCTCGGGGGAATCTGCCTCACCGGCCTCTGGAGCGAGCCGCTCCTCCTCGCGCTCGCTGAGGTTGTCACCATCACACTCCTCTTCGCCGTGTTCATGTTCGTGTGGAACGCAAGAGCATTCCTCGACTCGGACTATTTCCTCCTGATCGGCATCGCCTGTCTTTCCCTCGCCGTCATCGAGGTACTGCACATGTTCAGCCACCCGTCGTTCGGCCTTGTGCCCGGGGGAATAGAGACTTCAACTCGCGCTCTGCTCGCCGGTCGCTATCTCCAGGGGGTGTCTTTCCTCGTGGCCGTGGCCTTCGTGCGGCGCAAGCTCCAACCCCTTCCGACTCTCCTATCCTTCCTGGGCGTGGCTGCAGCCCTTG
>JAUVYD010000160.1 GCA_030603265.1 Dehalococcoidia bacterium | reverse complement strand
CGAGCCGAGTTCGCTCGCCAGCCCCGCAAGTTCGCGGTCGTTGAGGCCAAGCTCCCAGAGGGCGTTGAGGGCGCGCAGTGTCGTCGCTGCGTCGCTGCTCCCTCCTCCGAGGCCTGCTCCCCATGGGATGTGTTTCTGCAGGTGGATGTGAGCACCGTGCGTTGTCCCCGTACGCTCCCTGAGAAGCACGGCCGCGCGTTCGACCAGGTTGTCCTTCTGGAGCGCCGGCTCGCTGCATGTGAACCGGACTCCGTTGGACGGCTCGAAGCTAAGAGTATCGTAGACGTCGATGGTCTGCGCGATACCGCATATGTCGTGATACCCGTCCGCCCGGCGGCCGAGGACCTCCAGAACGAGGTTGATTTTCGCCGGCGCACGGGCAGTCAACACTCCCCTGACTCCTTCATGCTGAGATTGGCTTCCCAGAGGTGCACCCACTCCTCTACCGTCAGTGTCTCAGGCCTTCTTGCGGCGTCGATGCAGACCTGCGAAAGAAGGCTGTTCACATACTCCCGCGTGGCGTCGAGTCCGTGGCAGAACGAGTTCCGCAGCTGCTTGCGTGGGGAGTGGAATCCTGCTGCGACGAAGTGCAGGAAGTCGCCCGCTCTTCCGGGCTCGACAAGAGGGGAACTGAATGTGTCGAGCCTGACCACGAGCGAGTCGACCTTGGGTTGGGGGTAGAAGCAACGTGCAGGCACTCGCCTGACTTTGGATGGCCGCGCGAACAGCTGCACCGCAACGCTGAGAAGGCTCATATCTCCCGGCTCCGCCGTGATGGCGTGGCCGACCTCTTCCTGCACCATGACGACCATGAGGTCGGGCTTCAGCCTGGCTGTGATGAAATGCCGCAGTACCGGAGAGGTGATGTAGTACGGGAGGTTTGCCACAACCTTGTAGTTCTGGCGGTCGCTCTGTCGGCCCGGGCTGGAAAGGAGCTCTTCCGGGGTCACCTGGAGGATGTCGGACTGGACCACGGTTACGTTGTGCGTTGAGTGCAGTGTCTCCCGCAGCAACTCCACCATTCTGGGGTCAATCTCAACAGCGATGACCTCGGCCACCTGTCGTGCGAGGATCGCAGTCAGGAGACCGGTGCCCGCGCCCACCTCCACGACTGTGTCTTCCTCTCCGAGGTCGGCAGCAGCTGCGATGGCCCTGAGCATGTTGTGGTCAATGAGGAAATGCTGCCCCAGGCGCTTGGTCGGCCGTAGCTGGTGCCGGCGCAGTAGCTCCCTGAGCTGCGAAAGGGTTGTGATATCGGTCATAGTGCTGCTCCGCCGAAGCTCATGCTAACACGTTCTGCGACAGGGGTATCGGCCTGTCGGCCGGTCGGGGCGACCGGTGGTTGGCAGCAGAGCTATCAGGTGCATAAGGATTCGCCGTCAGGGACTGCGCCCTCCGGCGCGCAGGCGTTCAACGGCCTCCGGGTTTGTTGCCTCCGCTGGAGGCACGCGAGGGTGGCTCCTTGCACCTCTCACCCGGTTGGGCCGGGGGTGGTCCCGTGGTAGGGGCAGGGCTCCGTCCCTGCCCGGAGGGACGGGGGGCCTATTTGTAGGGGCGATGGCATGCCTCGCCCGTCCCCTTGTCGTCACACAACGTCGCCAGGGCCGGGACGGCACTCAATGCCACGCCACCCCACGGGCACGTGCAACGTGCCCTCACATCATGAACCATGTCCGACGGGCGGACACAGAGGTCCGCCCCTACGGAAAACGGGGCAATTCCTGCCTGCTAGCGGTCCATCCATCCTTCTCACGGGCTCGTGGCCAGCATCTCCTGCATGCGGACATTTGCGCTGAACGCTTAGGGGAGGACAGAATCGTAGAACATTTACAACGGCGCCCGGGTTTGTTGCCTCCGCTGGAGGCCGCTGCTACACTTGAGGAGGGTGCTCCCGCACCACGACACCTACGTCGTAGCTATCTGCTTGACCTTGTCCCGTATCACGGCATGCAGGGAAAGGAGGCGCTGATGGAGATAACTCTGAGTGCAATCAAAGCAGACATTGGTGGCTGGGTTGGCCACTCTGTAACGCACCCGGATACCCTGGCGAGAGCCGAGGAACTCCTGGCGGCTGCCAAGAAGAAGGGAACGGTGATTGATTACCGCGTGCTTCACTGCGGTGATGACCTGCAGCTGATCATGACGCACCAGCACGGGGAGGACAGTGAGGAGATTCACCGTCTCGCCTGGGACATATTTACGGAGTGCACCGAGGTGGCGAAGCGCCTGCGACTGCACGGTGCCGGACAGGACCTTCTGGCCGATGCGTTCTCAGGGAACGTGAAAGGGATGGGGCCAGGTCTGGCCGAGATGGCCATCGAGGAGAGACAGGCTGAGACAGTCATTGTCTTCATGGCGGACAAGTGCGCGTCGGGAGCCTGGAATCTGCCTCTCTATCGCATGTTCGCGGACCCGTTCAACACTCCCGGTCTGGTCATCGCACCCAATCTGCATTGCGGCTTCAGCTTCGAAGTGCACGATGTTCTCGAGGGCAAGAGGATAGTATTCAACACTCCGGAAGAAATATACGACATGCTCGTGTACCTGGGTTCGCCGGGTCACTTCGCAGTCAAGAATGTGTGGCACCGGGAGACGGGGCTGATTGCTGCGTCCGCCTCGACTCAGAGGCTCAGCCTCATGGCCGGACGCTATGTGGGCAAGGACGACCCCGTGTGTATCGTGAGATGCCAGGGAACGTTCCCCGCAGTGGGAGAGGTGCTGGAGCCTTTTGCGCTGGTCAACCTTGTCGAGGGCTGGATGCGAGGGTCTCACCATGGGCCTCTGATGCCAGTGGGGTTCGACATGGCCAAGTGCACGCGTTTTGACGGGCCGCCTCGTGTCATTGCCGCCGGCTTCCAGCTTGCGGATGGGATACTCGTGGGGCCATGCGATATGTTGGGCGACATCGCCTTCGACCCTGCAAGGCAGAAGGCGCTGCAGGCTGCGGACATGCTTCGAAGCATGGGGCCGTTCGAGCCGCATCGCCTGCCGCTTGATGCCATGGAGTACACAACCATGCCTGAAGTGAGTAACAGGCTTGCGTCACGGTTCGAGCCGATTCATGACGACTAGACCGCGACTGCTGGTTGCGAGCGCGAACAGGGGCAAGGTCGCCGAATACGGCGCCCTTCTTGAGGAACTGGACTGCGTGCTGCTCTCGCTGGCGGACGCAGGCATATCGGGAGACATCGAGGAGTCAGGCAGCACCTACGAGGAAAACGCGCGTATCAAGGCGTCCACGTGCGCTGCCCGCACCGGACTGGTGACGCTTGCCGACGACTCGGGACTTGAGGTGGACGCCCTCGATGGAGAGCCCGGCATCTACTCTGCGCGCTACGCAGGAGACGATGCGACCGATGCCGAGCGTGTCGCCTATCTTCTGCACAAGCTGGAAGGTGTACCGTGGGCGCGCCGGACAGCCCGTTTCGTGTGTGTCATCGCCATCGCGACGCCTGACGGTGATGTCACCTTCTGTCGTGGTGAATGCGCCGGGTTCATAGTGCAGGAGCCGCGGGGTGAGAAGGGGTTCGGCTATGATCCTGCGTTCTTCCTCCCGGAGTTGGATTGCACGATGGCGGAGCTGCCGGCAGACGTGAAGGACAGGGTCAGCCATCGTGGCAGGGCCGCTGTTGAAGCGCGAAAGCTGCTTCGTGGCTTCATTGACGCCGGTAAGTGCCGATAGTACTATTAGCTACGTTGTGTACGAGGAGGTAGGCGAATGAAGGTGTCGTGTCTGCAGGAGAACCTGAGCCGCGGGTTGGGCACAGTCGGAAGAGCTGTGGCTGTGAGGTCCACTTTGCCGGTTGCGCAGAACATCCTCATCGTTGCAGAGGACTCGCGCCTGAAGCTCGTGGCGACGAACCTCGAGATGGCTACCACCTGCTGGGTGGGCGCCAATGTCGAAGAAGAGGGCAGTATCACAGTTCCCGCACGGCTGGTGACTGAGTTCATCAACTCGCTCCCCAACGAGCTTGTGGCGATAGAGATGCCCGAGGGTGGCAGGACCGTGCAGCTTACGTGTGGCCGGTTTCAGGCGCACGTGAACGGCATCGACGCCGAGGATTTCCCCCCTATCCCCGAAGTGGCGGAGGGAATCAGTGCGGAGGTGGAGGCTGAGGGGTTGCGGGACGGCATTTCTCGCGTGGCGATGGCGGCTGCGACGGATGAGTCCCGGCCCGTGCTCACAGGCATCAACACCGAGTTCGAGGGCGAACAGCTGACTCTGGCCGCCGCCGATGGCTTCAGACTGGCAGTGTACCGCATGCCCTTGGCAAAGAGCGTTGAGGGCAAGACGACCGTCATCATCCCGGCGCGCACGCTCAATGAGGTGAATCGATTGCTGGGCGAGCAGCAGGAGCCTGTTGTCATCACCATCAATGAGCAGAAGAGCCAGGCCCTGTTTCGTCTGAACAACGCAGAGATTGTCTCTCAGCTTCTTCAGGGAA
>JAUVYD010000235.1 GCA_030603265.1 Dehalococcoidia bacterium | reverse complement strand
ATTCGCGAGGTTCTCCGCAGGCGCTTGAGAAGGCTACAGCGGAGGCCTGGTCGTGTCGGGCAGGCAGGACGAACGAGCGGGTTTGGTTCAAGCCCTTCGCTGATACTCGTTGACGGCGGTCGAGGGCAACTGGGGGCCGCGCTGGAAGCCCGGAACTTATGGGGCGCGAACAGGATACCCATCATCGGTCTGGCCAAGGAGCATGAACATGTCTACTCAGAGTCGACACCTGAACCAGTGAATCTTCCGAAGAACTCGCCGGGCCTCCGCATTCTCCAAGCTGTCAGGGACGAGGCACACCGTTTCGCGGTGACTTACCACAGGAATCTGCGCGACTCCACGGCCATGGCCTCGGTGCTCGATGACGTCCCGGGCGTCGGCCCTGCGCGAAGAGTGGCGCTGCTGCGCGCCTTTGAGACCGTGGACGCTATTCGCAAGGCCACGGCCGAGGAGCTTGTTGCGAAAGCCGGCATCCCGATGTCGGTGGCCAGGATTGTCAGGGAGCGACTAGCAGCCGCCGAAGCGTGAGCGCATTGTCCACGGCGTACGCGTTGACGTCGTTGTTGAAGTATGCGTATACAGGACGCACTCCCTGGCTGAGGTCTCTGATGTCCGCAGCCCAGCGCTCCAGTTGCTCCGATTCGTAGCAGCTCGAATAGAGGCTGTCAGCCCCGTGAAAGCGGACATAGATGAAGCCAGTGGTTGCGATTGCCGCAGATCGAAAACCGGGCATGTCGACGAGGCACAGGGCAACGCCGTAGCCGCGCAGCAGGGAGTAGATGTCCTCGTTGCGCCAGGAGCTGTGACGGAACTCGATGACGCTTCGTGAACTGCGTGGCAGGAGTCGAAGGAACGTTTCAAGGCGCCCGTCGTCGCGCCTCATGCTTGGCGGCAATTGCCACAGGATTGGCCCCAGCTTGTTGCCCAGCGCTGACAGGCGCTCGATGAACTGCTGCACCGCCGGCTCGACATCCTTGAGCCGACGCACGTGCGTGATGTAGCGGCTTCCCTTGACTGCGAACACGAAGTCGCTGCCTGTCGCCTCGAACCATCGTGTGACTGCCGACTCACCCGGGAGACGGTAGAACGTGTTGTTGAGTTCAACAGTGTCGAAAATCCCGCTGTAGTAGGCCAACCAGCGGGTCCTGGCCAATCCTGCCGGGTAGACGCGGCCGCGCCAGTCATCGTAGTGCCAGCCGCTGCAGCCAACGTGCATCCCCGTGTCAGAATATCCCACCTTGTTCTTTCTCCTGCCGCCTGCTTGTGTCTGCCGTTCCCGTGTTGTATACTACCCGAGCTGAGGAATCTCTTGGTGACTAGAGCGGAGTGGAACCACCCGTTCCCTTTCCGAACACGGTAGTGAAACGCTTCAGCGCAGACGATACTTAGGGGGCGACTCCTTGGGAAAATATGCCGTTGCCAGGAGATTCCTCTTCTTTTTGTTTCAGCTATCGCAGAGTTGGCCCCACTCCATCGTCAGCTTCAGGCACCTCGATTCCCTCCCTCATTATCACGTCTGCCTGCGATAGCCATAGACCAGACTTCCACGTGGTCGTGGCGAACTGCGCCAGCGTCGGCCGCCCGGGACTGGACCAAGATTAGCAGATGCTCTGCCCTTCCGGCGCCATGTGGCGCTACAATTGATGGTGCGGCGGGAAGCGCGGAGAGTAGAAGAACAGTGCGCCTGGAAGAAGAGATAGCCGAACTTCTGGCCTCACACCGGGTAGCCGGTGGGCGGTGTCTGCAGATCGCGACCGCCGAATCAGCGACCGCCGGACGAATCGCGGACACCCTGACGAACGTAGCGGGGTCGTCCGCATACGTGGTGGGGGGAGTTGTCGCCTATAGCAATGAGGCGAAGCACCGGCTTCTCGGCGTGGAAACGGCAACCCTCAGCGAGCATGGCGCTGTGAGCAAGGAGGTCGCCTGTGAGATGGCCGAGGGAGGGCGCATCGCACTGGGGGCGGATCTGTGTGTGGCCGACACGGGCATCGCTGGCCCGGGTGGTGGCTCGGAAACCAGGCCCGTTGGCCTGTTCTTCCTTGCCCTTGCGTCACGGGAAGTGTGCGAAGTGAGGACGTTCCGCTTCGATGGGAACAGGGAGGCCAACAAGGACGCGGCCGTACAGGCCGCCCTGACGATGCTCAGAGACCATCTGCTACAATTCGGCGACTAACTTGGGAGCGAACGACTATGACGGTGTTTGATATCTCCTCAATCCGACAGCAAGCCAAGGATGACTTCATAACGACATGGCTGTCTACGGCATCCCAGGTGCCCAGCGGCACAACAGTGACCCTGCCCGAACGAGGCAGACCACACCCTCTCCGGGAGTTGATGCAGCGCTCCAGGGAGATACTGCTCGCCAGAGGGTTCGATGAGGCTGAGAATCCGACCATTCTGCCTGCGTCTGATGTGACCAAGCAGTACGGCCCTGAGGCGCTCGTAATCCTTGACAGGGCATTCTACCTCGCCGAATTGCCGCGGCCGGAGATTGGCGTGAGCGCGCAGCGCATCCAACACGTCGAGAAGATAGTGGGCCGGGCGGTCGACGTGGAGCAACTGCAGGTAGTCCTGCGATGCTACAAACGCGGCGACATCGAAGCTGATGACCTCATAGAGATGTTGATGACAGGCCTGGGAATCACTGACGACCAGGCAACCGAAGTCATCCACAAGGTTTTTCCCGAGCTATACAACCTGAAACCGGTTCCTACTGACCGAACCTTGCGCAGCCACATGTCGGCCACGTGGTTTCACACGTT
>JAUVYD010000246.1 GCA_030603265.1 Dehalococcoidia bacterium | reverse complement strand
GTTCGCGGTTGTGTTGGCCTTTGCGGCGTTGTGTGACTCCCGTGCAGGGCCGGACCTCCGTGTCCGCCCGTAGGGTAGTGTGTCGTTCAGGGCCGTGTTGGCCTTTGCAGCGTCGTGTGGCAACAGAGCGACGGGCGAGGCATGCCATCGCCCCTACATTCGGACCACTCCGCGCCCATCGGGCACGTGGAGGCGTGGATGTTCGACGAGGCCGAGGGAAAGAGGAACCCGGAGTTGGTTGTGTGCTGTTGCCGCGACCTTCATCGGCCACCGGGCGGTTCCCGAACCGCCCCTACATTCGAACCATCCCCATCGACCCTGGGGCAAGGCACGAATCGTCGCAGGGGCGGGTTTGAAACCCGCCCGCACCATGACTGACGCCCGTGCCGCCACCGGGCGAAGGTGACAGGACCGCCGACCTCCCAGCAGGACATTTTCGCTGGACATCAACAGTTCCTGCAGGTTCGCCTTGACGAGCACACGCAGATGAACTAGTCTATTAACTACCCTCTGCGCCGTCATGGCCCTCTACCGTCTCCAGTCGCCGGGCAGAGCTGTTGTCCCTTTGCAGACTCCGCAATGAGCACCGAGCAGGAACTGGCCCTCCACACACCTTCCGGCCCAACTCTGCTCACCGTGGGAGTCTTCGACGGAGTCCATCGCGGACACCTGTCACTTGTCGAGACTCTCACCGAGCGCGCCCGACAGCGCGGCCTGCTCGGCGGCATCGTGACTTTCTCCCCACACCCACAATCGGTTCTCCACCCCGGAGACGAGATGCCGCTGCTGGCAAGCGTGGAAGAGAGGCTGACGCTCCTGCACGAGGCCGGTGTGGGGCTGGTGGTGCCGCTCACGTTCACGCAGGCGCTGAGCGAGTGCCGCCCCGAGCACTTCGTGAGTCTTCTCGCGCAATACCTCAAGATGTCAGGCCTCGTACTGGGTCCGGATTTCAGCCTTGGCAAAGACCGCGCCGGCACAATGCGAACGCTCGAGGAACTCGGCACGCGCATGGGGTTCAGCGTTGAAGAGGTGCCGCCATTCACAATCGATGGTGAAGTCGTGAGCAGCACGGCGATACGCCAGGCGCTCGCCGACGGCGACATCGCGACCGCGACACGTCTCCTTGGCCGCAGCTTCAGCCTGACGGGAGACGTAGTCTCAACGAGCCAGCGGGGTGCGGGCCTTGGCTTTCCAACCGCCAACCTCAACGTGGCTCCGGGTCGGGCATTGCCCCGGAATGGGGTTTATGCTACCATCGCCCACGTACGCAGCAGCCGTCACGCGTCCGTGACAAACATCGGCTCCCGGCCCACTTTCGGCGGCACTGAACGCGTCCTGGAGACCCACATCCTCGATTTCAGCGGCGGTATCTACGGAGCAACCCTCACAGTGGAGTTTGCGGCCAGGCTTCGAGACGAGGTTGCCTTTCAGAGCCCCGACCAACTTGTGGGGCAGATTCGACGGGACGTTGAGGCTGCAAGACGGATTCTCGGAGTGAATTGATGCACGACTCAACTCAGAGCGTAACCCTCCTCCGCAACCTGCCACAGGCGCAGCGTGACTTCCTGCTGCACCGCGGAGTGGCGGAGATTATCCCGGAGAGCGAGTTCATCGAGTTGTTGAACAGCGGCAGGCCGGCCCGGCTGAAAGAGGGTTTTGACCCGAGTTCGCCGGACATCCACCTGGGGCACGTAGTGGGGCTCAGAAAGCTGCGGCAGCTGCAGGAGCTGGGCCACAAGGTCATCCTCATAGTGGGCAACTGGACCGCCAGGATCGGTGACCCGAGCGGGCAGTCCGCAACCAGGCCTATGCTCACCGAGGCGCAGATCGACTCGAACGCGCAAACCTACATGGAGCAGTTCTTCAAGGTCGTCGACAAGAGCCGCACCGAGGTTCGCTGGCAGACCGAATGGTTCTCCAAGTTCACGCTGGACACTGTCATCCGGCTGACGGCACGCTTCACGGTCGCCCAGATACTTGCGCGCGAGGACTTCAACAAGCGCTACACTTCCGGGAATCCCGTCTCGCTGGTCGAGATGCTCTACCCCCTGCTGCAGGCATACGATTCGTACGCAATCGACTCGGACGTCGAATTCGGAGGCACCGACCAGAAATTCAACTGCCTGTTGGGCAGAGAACTGCAG
>JAUVYD010000150.1 GCA_030603265.1 Dehalococcoidia bacterium | reverse complement strand
GTGGATTGAATCGGTCTACCAGTCCACCGGCCACCGGGGCGGCAAGGCCGTATACGAGGATGTTGATGGAGAACATGAGTGCGGTGTCGCCACGCTCCCAGCCGAACTCGTCGACCAGCACGGGGTAGAAGACCGAGAAGGTGTTGCGCAGCGCGTAGCCGACCGCCATGATAATGAGGGCGGCAACGACGATGGTCCAACCGTAGAAGAAACGAGGGCGCTTCGTCAATAGAGTCTCGATTGCCTGCCAGTGGGGTTGCAGTGCCGCACTGCCGGTGTACCGTGCCGTGTCCCCGTTCCTGCCTGCCAGCAAGCACGGGATTCGAGCAGTATAGCAGGCGCTTCGCACAAGAACAAAGGCAACTGGCGAGGCCCGGTAATGGGTGGAAAGCTACCTGGCCACTTCGTGTGTCACTCCCAAACCCGTGAATACGAGGAGCAGGCGGATACGCGAAGGAGGCAGTCGGAGGATGGCTGACAGCGCTTCCCTGTAGAGCAGGAGTTGACGGCTGTAGGGCTGGATGAGTGTCCGGAGAGCGTCTCGCGACTCGGCGGCATCGGTCTTGAAATCGTAGATGGTCGCTCTCACCGGCTGTCCTGCGGTGTCGCGCTCCACTGCTACTCTGTCGAAACTCCCCGTCAGCCAGCGTTCCCCCACGACAACATCGAAGCGCCATTCGTTGCGGGGCTCCACGTTGCCGGAGGGCCTGCGAAGCACGTCCTGGATTGCCTTCGTGCCGAGGGCTTTCCTGAAATGCTGCAGCGCGATGTCCCTCGTATGCTTATCGAACTCCGACTGCGACGTCCAATCCTTCTCGATAGCCTCGACATCGACCTCATTCAGCCATTTCACCCTGCTGAACAGCTCGTGGACCGCAGTGCCTATGTCCAGTCCCAACCGACGGTCAGGGGAGAACAAGGCAGAGGCACGTGACTCGAACCAGTCGTTGTCCGAGGGCCTGATGGCAACGAGTCGCCGCCGCTGAGAGGGTCTTTCGAGGAAGGACTCGTCGAGTGCGCGACCCGGTGGAGCTTCCTCAAAGGATAGCGACACCGGACACGAGGTGTACCAGAGAGCATCGCCGTGAGAGGACAGGCAGTTGACGGACGAGCCGTCAATGTGAACGACGTCTCCGTCGGTCGGCTTCTCGTCTCCGGTCAGTTGCAGCTTCAGAAATGCCGGCTGGTGGAAGACCCGGGAGTCCTTGCCCTGATAGGACGTGATGACATAGAGGCCGCGTTTAGCCCGTGTCATGGCGACGTATAGCAGGCATAGGGATTCAAAGGACGCGCCGGCATTGGCATCTGCCAGTGCCGCAGCCAGAGTCGAGTCACCCCCGGCAACGCCGTGCGCGGGGTTTGTGAGCAACCAGCGTGGTAGTGAACCCTCGTCTCGCCCGAGCAATACCGGAACTTCACGCGCCTTTGCCATGTTCCTGTCGTCCAGTTCGGGCAGGATGACTACATCGAACCCGAGGCCCTTTGCCTGGTGAACTGTCATCACGCGCACGGCGTCGTCAGCAGCAACTTCGTGCAGTTCGTACTTGTCGATGAAGGCAAGGAATGCGTCGCAGTCTCTCGACCCGGTCGAGTCGAATTCGCCCGCAGCCGTGAGAAGCTGGCGTAGCCTTGTTCTGCCGAACGCATCAAGGCCGCCGGCATCGTCCAACACGTCTCCCCATCCGGCGAGCAGGCGGCGGAATCCCTCCGCGTGGATGATTCCCAGCAGCTCCGGTGCGAGTGTATCTCGCGTCAGGCGCCGTTCCCGTAGCGTGTGTCTGAGTGGACTCATCTGGATATGCCGCCAGGCGGAAGTGTCCCCGGGGTGGGCCGCGTACTTCAGCAGCGAGAGCATCAGCGAGACAACGGGATTGTCCTCTATTGCGGCGCGGCCCTCGTGGACGACAGGCAGCCCGGGGCAGGCGGACCTGAGGTAGTCCACTATGGCCTTTCCATCTCTGTTGGAGCGCACGAGTACAGCGACTGATAGACCTCGGGACAGGGGCTCGATGTCACGGAGCAGGCCTGCGACGATGCGATAGCGGTCTTCCGGTCCAGGCTTGTAGGACCCTCCGTCGCAGGGCGGCTCCAGCAGCATGGCGGTACCGCTCAGGAGCGCAGGGCCTTGCGCAGATTTGTGGGGCTGCCAGAAACGCTTCCACCGCTCGATGGCGATGGGCGGCAGCCTGTTGCCAGGAAGAGCAGTGAAGGCCTTGTTGACCAGCTCGATGATGGGTGGACATGAGCGCTGTGACTCGACAAGCTCCCTCGTCTGTATGGCTTCGCCATAGCGGTCCAGAAGCATTCCGAACAGTTGAGGGTTTCCGCCGCGCCAGCCATAGATGGCCTGTTTCACATCGCCCACGAAGAAGAAGCTGCGCAGTCCGCTCCTGTCCTGCAGAATCTCGTCAGCGAGGTTGCTGAGTACGTCCCACTGCAGATCGCTGGTGTCCTGAAACTCATCCAGCAGCCAGTGGTCGAGCCGGGAGTCCATGCGATAGTCGACGTACAGGCGACCGGCCTCTCCCGGCAGCCTGCTGAGGCGCGCGCCTCCGCTGCTCCTGTTTGCACTCGAGAGGAGGAATTGCGCGTCCTCGAATGTAAGCGTGCCGCTCGCCCGAATCAGCCGCTCATACTCAGCGTTATAGCGGCCCATGAGGGAATGGGCGCCCTCCGTCCTGTGCCTGGCGCTCTCAAGGTGGACTCGCACGACGTGACCGACGAGCGCGAGAACGCATTCGGCTGCCTCATCATCCAGGGCCGTCTTGACACTGTCCGTCATGATGGTGGCGTGCCCGGCACGCAACTCGTCAGCAGCGGCGAGAAGCCGTGGAAAGAGGTATTTCAGCGGGTCGGACCAGGCTGACCGGGCAGTGTAGCCGCTCGCGGCCGCGGCGAAGGCGCGGAATCTCGCGACCACCTTGTCAGGCGCACCGCTTTCCGTCAACAGGCGTTCAAGAGTATCCGCCGCAGCCTTTGCGTCCTTTGCTGGAGTGAGCCACCTGGACCCATCCGGCCAGATGACCGTCTCCGCGCCCCATGCATCGGAGTCCGGAAGCAGGCGGAAGTACGTGTGGTAGGCCGAGATAAGGCTGGTGAGGTTCTCCTGGATCTTCTTCTCCGACCGGCCGAAAGACGCTTGCGCGAACGCCTTCAGCAGCGCTTCGGAGGAATCCACTGACCTGGCGCCTGCCTGATACAGTGATGACAGAACTCGCTCCTGCACCTTCAGGGCGTCGGCGCCGCCCGACTCCATGAGCGCGATTCCCGGAGGAATGCCCAGTTCAAAGGGAAAGCTACGCAGTATGCCGACGGTGAAACTGTCGAGCGTTCCGATGTGCAGGAGGTGGAGTCCCCTGACCAGCTTCTGAAGCATGAGTACGAACTCATCCTGCTTGATTGACGGGCAGCCGATTCGCTGAGCCGTGTCCGTGGCTACCCGCGAGCTGGTGGCGGCCTCGCAGAGGTACCTGACGATGGAGTCGAATATCTCGCCGGCAGCCTTGCGTGAGAATGTCAGGGCCGCTATCTGGTCGGGCTCTGCTCCCAGCGCCAGGAGTTGGATGTACCGGTGAGCGAGCTGAAACGTCTTGCCCGAGCCGGCGGAGGCGGAGATGGCCTGATGTTCGAGTGGCGCGCCTGTCATCCTGTTCCCTCAAGGTAGGAGCGGAAAGACCCGAAGTCGACGCAATCCACCGGCCCCACGTGGAAGAGCGAAGTGAAGTCGTCGTTCTGAACACGGTCAGACGGGGGCCAGAAGCGGCGAGCACGGACATCGGCGGCAACGCCCCTTGCGCAGACGGATGCCGATTCCAGCAGCTCAGGAGTGAACGCGCTCCAGAGTCTCACGCCGGTTTCCTCAGCCGCGCCGGGGACGTTGAAGTAGCCGACCAGCACCTGAGACGGTGGCGCGAACGACTCTCCCAGCATCATTGCATAGAGGGGGAGCTGGAGGTCCGCCCACCGCCTCCTCTTGCCGTCAAGAGTTGCCTCCATGTATCCGGGCATATCGTGGTTGGGGCTCCTCAGATGCTCTCCCTCGGGGGGTTTGCCGTTGTCCGAGGTCTTGTAGTCGAGGATACGGAGCTGTCCACTTCCCCTGTGCCGGTCCACCCGGTCGATGCGGCCGTAGACACGTATGCCTTCAATCGTGTCCTCGATGGAATGCTCCACAAGGGCGATCTCCCACCCTGCCGCGGCCTCGCGGGCCTGGGCGCGTGCGACCGCAGACAGCCGTTCCCGTGCTGCGTCCAGTTGCATCCTGAGGTTGAGCCGCAGGGATGACCCAAACCGTGCCGCCGCCCATCTCCCGGCCCGCTCGTGCAGAAATCGAGTCAGAATCCGGGCATCGGTTGTTGTTCTGAGGTCTTCGTGTTGGCCCATTTCACTCAGGGCGTCGTGAATGAGTAAGCCGAAGTCGAGCGCGTCCATCTCCCTCTTCTGGTCATCCAGCGCGTTCATCTGCAGGACCCTCTTGAGATAGAAGCGGAAGGGACAGGCGAGATAGTCCTTGAACGCGGTGACCGACAGGGATTCGATATCGTGACGCGAGGTGGGCAGGTCTGTTGGTGGGGAGGGCTGGAGCAGAAAGCTCGTGGTGGCCGGGTAGTTGACCGTGTGGCTCTCGGGAGTTCCGAAGAGCGCGAATGCCCTCGCA
>JAUVYD010000188.1 GCA_030603265.1 Dehalococcoidia bacterium | reverse complement strand
AACGCAGACAGCAGCATTATCCCTGTGGACTTGGCCGTGTCTCCGGGCCCCAGTTCCCGCAGCAGCACAGCGAACGTCGCCACGCAGGGGAAGGACATGGCAAGGACAACGCTGGCGACGACGAGTTGCTCGGGCGTGAGTCCGAGCGGCGCCAGCAATCCGAGCGCAACATCCTTCCTCAGAAAGCCGACGGCGAGCGCGACGATGGACTCGCTCGGCAGTCCAAGGACCCTGGTCATCAGCGGCGCGGCCATGCGTGCCAGTGTGTCGAACGCTCCCGCAAGATAGAGGAGGTTGATGCCCACGACGGCGGCGAAGAAGACAGGCAAGGCCTCCCGGAGGAAACCGTGTACCCGGGCCCACAGCTTTCTCAGCACAGCTCCGGGCAGCGGCCAGCGATAGCGGGGTATCTCAATCAGCAGCTCGGGGCTGAAGCCCTTCATGAAGCGATGCAGAATCGTTCCCAGCACAAGCCACACGAGGAACAGCGTCCCGTAGACGAGCAGGACATAGCGGGCGCCGAAGCTCCCAACAAGGCCGATTATCATCGCCTGCAGAGCGGCGCATGGAATAGCCACCGATACCAGGGTCGCGGCGATGAAGCGCTCCCGCCTGCTCTCGAGAATCCGGGTAGCCATCACCGCAGGAACATTGCACCCGAGGCCCAGCAGCGTGGGGATTATCGCGTAGCCATGGAGACCCAGCCGGTGCATCCCGGAGTCAAGAAGCACAGCCAGTCGCGGGAGGTAGCCAATATCCTCCAGCAGCCCAAGAACGAAGTAGAACGCCACGATGTAGGGAAGCACCATCGCGAACGGCACATAGACACCGCTTGACAGAAGACCGAAGGATTCCACCGGGTCAACAACCCCACCGGAGACCCTTCCGATTAGCACCGCGTGCAGAGCTCCCTCACCACCCAGCGAATCGCTCGCCCACTGCACCACGGGCGTCCACAGAGCTCCGTACAGGGGGTCCATCACATACGAAATCAGCGTCTCCCCTATCAAGCGGATGGCCGCAAAGCTGAGCGCCAGCACGCCAAGGGCGATCACTCCACCTTGCACGGGCTTCACCGTCGCATCGGAGAGCCGTTCAACCCAGGTATGATGGCGGTGGCTGATGACCTGGACGCTATCGGTGATACGGCCGACGGCAGCCCAGCGCTCATCACGAGTCCGCTCTGCATGGTGAGCCACCACTGCCCGGGGAATCGCATCAACCATCTCCTTGATGCCCTGGCCAGACACCGCAACGGTCGGAATCACAGGGACTCCAAGCCGCTCTTGCAGCCTGGCGACATCTATCGAGATACCCTGGTGGGCGGTGTCATCCCACATGTTCAGCGCCACTACAACGGGAATGCCCCTCTCGAGCAGCTGCAGCGTCAAGAACAGATTCCTCTCGAGATTCGTGGCATCCACGACGTTGACGACGACATCGCCGAGGGAGAGCATCCGGAGGGCCACTTCTTCTGCCTCGCACGTCGGGTCAAGCGTATATGTGCCGGGAACATCGATGACCCGGGCCTCCTCCCCACCCACCTTCATCCTGCCCTCGGTGTAGTTGACCGTTGTGCCCGGATAGTTGGAGACCATGACTCGAACACCTGTCAGGCGCGAGAAGACAACGCTCTTGCCCACGTTCGGGTTGCCCATGAGCAGCACTCTCATTTCGCTTTCACATCCACCTGTATCCTGCTTGCCACATGGAATCCGATGGCAACCTGAGACCTGTCCACTTCAACAGTCACCGGCCCACTGAGCAGCATAGAGCTGACCTTGGTGACCTGCTTGCCCGGTCTTATACCAAGCACCGCAAGGCGCTCAATCATCCGCCGTCCGCCGCCGACATTAACGACTGTTCCGCTCTCGCCAGCCTTCATGGTCACGATAGTGACACCTTCGCCGCCGCTGGGACCCCGTCGCCTCTTCCTCATCCATCCAAACACGGCGTTAGTTCCTCCCACGCGCAGGCGTCATTGTCCCTCGTCTGCGATCCGGAGACCTGTTCGTCGTCAATCCGGTCCGGGTCAATGCGATGTAGAAGTCCTCCAGCCACTGCGGTCGACCCTTCTCCCCCTCAAGAACGAACTCGACGAAGCAGGTAAGCCGCTCCGTCGCGTCAGGACTCAGGTAGTGTTCCAGCTTGCAGGCATCCTCTTCCGCCGTCTCCTCCGAGACGCCGAGTATCTCAGTCAGGAAGACCCAGAGGGCCTCATGCCGCCTCCAGACATCATCAGCAACCGCCTTGCCACGCGGCGTCAGCTCGACCGAGCCGTACTTCTCATGCATCACCAAGCCCTCTTGAGCGAGTCTCCCTACGGCCGCCGTGACGCTGGGCTTGCTCACATTCAGTGCGTCGCTCAATTGCGTGACCCGCACCAGGCCGTGCTCGTCCTCAAGCGACCCGATGGCTTCCAGGTAGTCCTCCATGCTGGGACTTTTATGACGCCCCGGAATCCGGCTTTCAACTAGTTCTTTGCCTCGCTTCTCAGTCTGCGCCCTCATAGACCCTCACCCGCTGTTTGTTAGTCACAACTAACTACATGGTAGCATACACGTCGGGAGATGAGAACCGCCGAGGGGGTTTCTGTTGATGGTCTACGATTCTGTCCGCCCCTGACTGTTCAGCAAGAGTGTCCTCATGGAGGAGATGGTGATGTTGAACACGAAGGGGGAGGGAGAGTCCGGCGACCACGAGCCCAGTCGTAACCGTAGGAGCGACACATGTGTCGCCCGTCGGGTTGTGTGCCGTTCACGGTTGTGTTGGCCCTTGCGGCGTTGTGTGACGACAAGGCGACGGGCCGGGGGGAGACGATATCTACATCACGAACCATCACCATGTCCCCACGGGCAACCCTGGGATGTTACCGTGACCTTCACCGGCAACCGGGTCGTTCCCGAACGACCCCTACATCCGGAACCACCACACCTCCACGATTACCGCGGGCGGACACGGAGGTCCGCCCCTACATTCGGACCACCCCACGCCCGAGGACAACCACGGGCTGCTGCCGAGCCCTTAATCCGCCGCCGGGCCGTTTCATACAGGCCGGTACCTGTAGGGGAGAGGCATGCCTCTCCCGTAGGGTTGTGTGCCATTCACGGCTGTGTTGGCCTTAGCGGCATTGTGTGACGACGGACCTTGGAGAGCCCTGGTCTTAAGAGTCGTCAACGCGCAACTGACCGCACGACTCGTCCATGCTATTATCAGGCGGCCGAGGCGACCGGAACCAGAGAAGCCTGGAGTAGAGGTTCCCACGTGCGGCGGGCAGTGGCCGATTCCGGGACGCGGGTGCAGCGAGACTCCAGGAAGGCAGCAGAACGCCCCCTACAGGCAGCTGGCTCACGGAACATTCGCCTGTCGACGAAAGGAGATGGCATGGAAAAGACAAGACTTGGCAAGACCGAGCTCATGGTATCCCGTATCGGGTTCGGCGCAATACCGATACAGAGGCGTGATGACGAGGATGCAATCGCCGTCATAAAGCGCTGTCTCGAGCTTGGCGTTACGTACCTCGACACGGCGAATGCCTACACGACCAGCGAGGACCGCATGGGCAGAGCGCTGGAGGGGTGGAAGGGAAAAGTCATCCTGTC
>JAUVYD010000134.1 GCA_030603265.1 Dehalococcoidia bacterium | reverse complement strand
GTAAGACAGGCCAAGGGCGTCAATCTCGATGAGCCCCTTGCCATGGAGTTTGGTGGTGTCCATGTCAGCTACCTGCCATCCTCACGCCAAGAATGTCCATTTCAGTATCCGTCAGGTCCACACCTCTCAGATGCAGCCGGTTCCCTCTGAGGCTTTCGATGGCGTTGACGCCCATTCCTCCGAGGATATCCTTGACCTCGAGGCTCCAGCCACGCACCAGATTGACGAGTCTCTCCGCGCCCAACTCCGGGTTGATGCGCTTGGTCAACACAGGATCGCTGGTGCATATGCCCCACGCGCATTTTCCCGTATGGCATTGCTGGCACACGTGGCACCCGAGAGCTATCAGCGCTGCGGTGCCTATGTTGACAGCGTCGGCGCCAAGTGCAATCGCCTTCGCCACATCTCCACTGGAACGTATGCCGCCCGACGCCACAATGGAAGCCTGATTGCGTATGCCTTCCTGGCGAAGACGGGTATCGACCGATGCCAGGGCGAGTTCAATCGGAATGCCTACGTTGTCACGTATTGCCTTGGGGGCTGCGCCGGTGGCGCCCCGTAGCCCATCGATGACGATGATGTCTGCACCGGCACGCACCATGCCACTCGCGATTGCCGCCGTGTTGTGAACGGCCGCGATTTTCACGGACACCGGCTTTGTGTACCCAGTCGCCTCTTTGATGGCGTAGATGAGCTGCCGGAGATCCTCAATTGAGTAGATGTCGTGGTGTGGTGCAGGCGACAACGCATCGGTACCCATCGGAATCATTCGGGTCCTGGAGACATCATCCGTGACTTTCTCGCCGGGAAGATGTCCCCCGATTCCCGGTTTTGCACCCTGGCCTATCTTGATCTCGATAATCTGCGGCGCTCGCAGGTACTCGGAGTGCACTCCGAAGCGTCCGGTCGCCACCTGCACGATGGTGTTCGAAGCGTACTTCGCCAGGGATGGGTGCAACCCACCTTCCCCTGTGTTCCACAGGGTCCCGAGCTCCATCGCAGCCTGGGCCAGGGACTGCTGCACGCGGAGGCTCACAGCCCCGTATGACATGGCGGAGAACATAATTGGCGTCTCAATCTTGATCTGTGGCGCGAAGGGAGTCTTCACGCGCCCGGAGGCGTCGAACTCGACCCGCTCCGGCTTGCGACCGAGGTAGGTACTGAGCTCCATCGGTTCCCGCAGAGGGTCGATTGAAGGATTCGTGACCTGACTCGCATTCAACAGTAGATGGTCGAAGTAGATGGGGTAGGGTTTGTCACTGCCCATGCCTGTCAGGAGCATGCCCCCTGTCTCGGCTTGTTTCAGGATGTCTTCGATGACCTCTGCCCGCCAGTTGGCATTGGTTCGGTATTCGAGCGGGTTCCGCCGAACAGTGAGAGCATTTGTTGGGCAGAAGGCTACACACCGGTGACAGTCAACGCAGTTTTCCTCGTGGCTCTTGACGACCCCTTCTTCCTCATCAAAATAGTTCGCATCGAAGGTGCACTGGTTGACACACACCTTGCATTGAATACATCGATTCGGGTCGCGCTCGACCACATAAACTGATGGGAGGTAGCTCTTCATTTGCTTTGTCCTATAGCCTCACTGCGACATTCCTGGCCTGCAGGAATGGCTTGATGTCCTGGATACTAGTCTCACGATAGTGAAAAATGCTGGCTGCAAGTACTGCATCGGCTTTGCCCAACTCCAGAACTTCATACAGGTCTTGTGCTGAACCCGCCCCCCCGCTGGCGATGACGGGTATGGAGACACTCGTCGAAACGGATCGAGTCAGATGCACGTCGTAGCCCGCCTTGTGCCCGTCGGCATCCATGCTTGTCAGTAGAATCTCACCCGCGCCAAGTTCGGCTGCCCGCCCTGCCCATTCTACGGCGTCGATGGCTCTGGCCACACTGCCACCGTACGTATGTACCTGCCACCGCAGCGGTTCGGACCCGGCCACTCTCTTCGCGTCGATGGCCACGACTACGCACTGGCTGCCGAAACGGTCGGCGGCACATCGAATGAGGTCCGGGTTCTGCACGGCGGCTGTGTTCACGGACACCTTGTCCGCTCCGCTCAGCAGCATCCGCCGCATATCCTCCACCGTCCGCAAGCCCCCTCCCACAGTCAGGGGAATGAACACGACGTCTGCGATTCGCTCAACGACCTCTGCCATCGTCTGCCTGTGTTCCTTGCTCGCAGTGATATCAAGGAAGACCAGCTCGTCTACCCCTTCGTCGTAGTAGCGCTGCGCCAGTTCGACAGGGTCGCCCGAGTCCTGAAGAGACTCGAAACTCTTGCCTTTCACCACCCGTCCGTCCTTGACGTCCAGGCAGGCAATAATGCGCTTAGTGAGCACCAGCGAACACCTCGGCGCCCTCCCAGGTCTCTCCGCCGGTGGGCACCTGTCCGAGACGAGCCACCACGGGTTCGCCCCCGACGGGAATCCATGTCTCGTCCAGGTCAGGGCACACAAGACGCATGGCGGATTCCTCCGACGAAAGGAGGACCTTGTTGCCCTGCGTGCCGACGACCAGTGGCCTCAACCTTATCCGGTCAGTAAGCCCCACCATCTCACCCTTGCGTGCAATGATAATGGTGAACGGTCCGTTGAGAAGCAGCCCCCCGTAGGTCAGCCTCAGGGCTGTTACCATCTCACGCTCATCTGCGCACAGCTGGTCCATGTCGCTCCAGAACGGAGGGGCAAGTGCCTTGGCGGCTACCTCTATGGGCAATCCGTGTCTTCGGACCAGGAGGTCCACCGCGTAGGTGATTACTTCCGTGTCCGTCTGCAACGAACACTGGTAGCCATACTGCTCAAGGAAGCGCTGATTGATGCCATACGATGATATCTCTCCGTTGTGGACGACCGTCCAGTCGAGAAGGCCGAATGGGTGAGCGCCGCCCCACCAGCCGGGAGTATTCGTCGGGAACCTGCCGTGCGCCGTCCAGATGTATCCACTGTATTGCTCCAGACGGAAGAACCTCGCGACGTCGAAGGGATGCCCTACTCCTTTGAAGACACCCATGTTCTTCCCCGAGGAGAAGACGAAGCTATCGCCGATGGACGTGTTTATCTTCATCGTCCTGTCAGACACATATTGCTCAGTGTCTCCGCCTCGAAGTTCGTTCGCTTTGGGAGACGCGAAATAGCGGTACATGGCGGGTGTGTTGGGCAGAGCAGATGGGTCGACGTCCATCGGTTCGGCTTCTGCGATTGTGAACCACTCGCCCAGATACTCCTCGGTCTCCCGTTGACCCGCGCGGCTGCTGTACATGATGTGGAACGCATAACTGTCCTCGTGTTCCGGATACAGTCCGTAGGCCGCGAAGCCGCCTCCGAGTCCATTGTCACGGTCGCGCATCAGGTCAATAGCCCGTATGGGCACATCAGCACCGATAAGCCCTCCGGAGGTATCCATGACTCCGAAGATGGAGCACCCGTCGAACACCCTGTCGTCGCCGTACCTGTTGTTGAGCAGCCTCAAATCTCTCATTCTGTCATCTTCCACAGCACTGCGTGCTCGCTCCCGGGATGTCTAGCGGCTGGCTGGAGGGACAGGGCTATCCACGACCTGGTCCAGTGCGACCTTGTCATACCACAACTCCTTGGGCAGAGACAGCAGCCCGAACTCATCACTCACCAGGGCTTCTTTCCACTCACCCACGCGAACCTTGCGTCTCATTAGCATATAGATGAGGCCACACCTGGTTGTGTCTCCTGCGAACACCATGCCAACGACGACCCCGTCACGGAGAACGACCTTCCTGTAGAAATCCGGCCCGCGCGTGACGACCTCCTCGGTCGTCGAAGAATCGCCATCGACTACACCCGCAGAGCCAACGGACAGACCGAAATATGGAAGGGAATTGAGGGTCGTGCTTCCTGTGTAGGCGCGGTCCAGCCCCGTCATGTTCGCCCCGGCCACGGCTCCTCCAGACACCGCGTTAGGCCAGACCGCAATAACGGACTTTTCCCCACGAACGAAGTCGTAGGTTTCGCAGACGTCGCCGCATGCGAAAACATCATCGCATGAGGTTCTCATCTCGGCGTCAACGATGATTCCCCTGTTCACGGCTAGAATCCCGTTGGCCAGCTCTATGCGCGGCCTGACCCCGACGGCCATGATTACCATCTCGCACGGAAGGAGAGAGCCGTCGTCCAGCGTGACGCCGGACACGGTTCCTGGCGACAATACGTCACTGTCTATCGAGACCACCTGTCGGCCGGTAAGAACATGAGTTCCCGCGGCGCGCGCGGCAACTTCGACCATTGCCGAGGCAGTCTGGTCCAGCATCGCACTCAAGAGCCTTGGCTGCATCTCAACAATCGTTACGGCAACTCCGCGCTTGCGCAGTGCGTCTGCGGCACTCAGCCCGATGAAACCTCCTCCGACAACGACCGCACGCTGTACGGCAGGGAGTCGTCGCGCAATCTCGTGCGCATCGCCGAAAGTTGCGAACGTGAATGCGCCTGATTTCTCCCGTCCCGGTATAGGGGGCATTAGTGGCGCACTTCCCGTGGCCAGTAGCAGCCGCTCCCAGCCGACCCTGTGCCCACTGCTCGTCTCAATAGTGTGCTGCCTTGTGTCAAGCGACAGCGCACGAGTGCCGAGGCGAAGCTCGATGGCCCACTCGTCATAGAACTCAGGCGGCTGAAGGCGCATCTCGTCGATGCCCTTTCCTTCGGATACGTGTTTCGAAATCAGCGGTCGGGAGTAACCGGCATGCTCTTCCTCGGACAGCATAAGAACCGGGCTGGAGCTATCCGCCTTGCGCAGTTCGCGCGCCGCAGCCAGGCCGCCGGCCGAGTTCCCAACAATCACATACGTATACTTCTGCATGCGCTGATTACCATCGAGATGAGAAACGTCTAGTGGAGGGCGTCCCTCAGGAAGTTAGCGTACACCCTCAAGCCGAGAGGGCCGCTCTTCTCGGGATGAAACTGCGTTGCCACCAGGTTCCCGATTGCGATTGTGCTGCAGAACCGCACGCCATACTCGGTCTCAGTTGCGATGACCGAGTG
>JAUVYD010000114.1 GCA_030603265.1 Dehalococcoidia bacterium | reverse complement strand
CTCGCCGTCGGGGCGACATCCGTCACTTCGGCTGGAAGAATCACGCCTGACTGCGCATCAACGCTCACCCGGGCCTGTATTCCCTCGGCAACCTGCAGGATGTCGTTCTCGCTTACCAGGATGAGGGCCTCGAACTTCTCCGGGTCGGCGACGGTCACGGCCACGTGGCCCTTCATGACCTCGTCGCCTCCCTCGACGTTCACATGCGTAACGAAGCCGTCGAACGGCACGACTATCTCAGGACTGAGTGCGAGTGCCTCGTCGAGGTCCGCCTGCGCGTCCTCGAGCCTCTGCCGGGCCATCTCTACCTGCTTCTCCTTGATGGCGATGTCCTCGTCGTCGCAGCATTCCCTGACAACTACGTCGCCCGTGATGGTAATCATAGTCTCTGCTTCGGCCTGCTCAAGCGCGTACTCGGACTGGTCGAGGCCTATCTCGGCCGACAGCACCGATGTCCTGAGTGCCCTGAGCTGGTCTTCCCAGTTGGACGTATCGAGTATGGCTACCACCTGTCCTTCGGCAACCGAGTCCCCCACCTCGACACTGATGTCCTCCACTGTCCCTGCCATCTCGAACGCGAGGTCTTCCTGCGTCGAGAACGCGAGATTGCCCGATGCCGCAACATCCACGACGAGGTCTCCCCTTGTCACGGTGGCGGTCCCGGCCTCGCCGCCCTCTTCACCTTCTTCATCGCCCACGCAGCCCGCGAGCGATAGCGCCAGCAGTGTGCAGAGCGCCAGGAATGTGACCCGTTTGGCCTGTATCATGTACATTCACCTGTTGCGTTGTCGGCCCGGCCCGCAAAGTACCGGTTTCCGCGAGTATGGCAGACGAATGTCAAGAATCCGTGAAGTTACGCGCACCTGCAGCATGACGACCTCCCGAGCAGGACTTCATGGAAAATTGACATTCCTGCCCTACAATGGCCAGTACGCTGTGAAGACCATGGCACGTATCATACTATCAGGTTCCCTGCTTCTCGTTCTCCTCGCGACGCCTGGCGTGACCTCTGCTGCCGTGCCCATCCTCGAGTGGACTGAAGTGGACACGCCCGGAGCCAACGACCTCACGGTTGTGAGTCCATCCGAGGTGACCGGCATCGCCGCCGGCAATCATGGTGTCGTTTACGCCATCGATGGTGAGAACGGTCGTGTCTACCGCTCGCTCGACTACAGCCTCGATTGGGAGGATTTCACCAAGTACCTTGAACGTGCGGAAGCGACGCTTCCCGCAACTATGGTCGCTGTGGCCCCCGACAACGAGGGGATCGTTGCCGTCCTTACCGATGGCGGAACTGCCGTATATGTGTCACTCAATGGCGGGTACGACTGGGAAGACGTGCATCTTCCTTCTCTTGCGGGCGACGTTACGGCGCTGGCTGTCTCGGGTGAGTACGCGGTGGGCGACTACGAGTACCGGGAGATTGCCGTCGGCACCGCATCGTGGGGGGACGGTCTCAGCAACGGTGAAGTCTACATACTGCAGGGTGGTTGTGGCTGGTCGTATTGGGAGGAGCAGGAACTCACCGTCGATGATACGGACCCGGTGCATGTCGGCGCTGATGTCGCGACCCTCGCCTACTCCGAGTACTACTCTCGCGACAACACGTTGCTCGTTGTCTGTGCGACCGGCTCTGACGGGACATTGGACGCAGTGCTCCGGAACAAGACGTGGCTCTGCCTCGGCGAGAGGGACAAGGCCGACGGTGGCGCCGACTGGGATGCTTTCACCGATTATCCGCTCGAGTTGCTTGATGTCGGGGACGCAGCCGGCGTGTCATACCTGCGTTCGATGCTGGCACTGCCGGCTGACTACTACAGCGGCGAGCAAGATGAACGTGCGGTCTTCGTGAGCCTTGAGCGTGAGCCCGACTACAGTGATGATGTCTATCGCGTGGTTGGAGACACGGTTGAGCGAATGGACGTAGACGGCGGCAGCGACATAGATATATGGAGTATCGCGTACAGAGGGAACCTTGACGGCGGTATCCTGTTGGCAGGAGAGCAAGAGCCGACCGCCCCGGGTGCCTTCAACACACAGGTTCGCCGCACTAAGAACCCGTTTGCGACCTCTCTCGTCTGGAAACCCGCAACCGTGCCGCCGACCGGCCCGGGAAACGCGTACGTTGTCTGGGCGCCTGACGTGTCACTCGCCTACTGCGGCACGTCGCAGCAGCCGGGCGCGCAGTACGATGAGAGTGCCTTCTCCGCAAGCAACGATGGTGATCTGTGGCGCCAGATGGCGATAATCGATACTGAATTCACCTTGACCGACCTGGTTGTCACACCGGACGGTAAGGACCTCTTCCTGACCACGGCGAATCAGTGGGGGCCGGAGTCCGTCTGGCATAGCTACACCGAGCCTTTGGGCGAGCGCTGGGAGCGCGTGCTCACCGTTGACTCTGATACCGGGGCCGTCATGGTGAAACTGAGTGCTGAGTACAGTGAGGACGAGACTCTGTACGTGGCTGTCCACAACGGCGACCGGCTTGCCGTGTCTCATGACCGGGGCAACAGCTGGAAATGGCAGAGGAAATCCCCCGGGCCGCTGCTGGACATCGTCGTGGTCGACGAGGATACGCTCTACGCCGCCGTTCCCGGTGGGCAGGTCATGAAGAGCAAGGATGGCGGCCGGAGCTGGGATGATCCCGTGGACACGGAACTGGACGACGTGAACATGATATCGCTCGCGCCCGGCGGCGCCATTTTCGCGGGTGGCCGTGACGGCTATGTAGCTTACTCGACAGATGAAGGCGGGAGTTTCACTCTCCTCGATGAGGAAGAGCCTGGCGGCAGCGGCGACGTGCAGGTGCTCGCCGATGTCAATTTCGACGCAAATGGGTGGGTCTATGCCGCGACCATCGAACCGGATGCGGGGCTCTGGCGCTGGAAGCTGGGTGCCTATGACGACTGGGTGCAGATGGACTACGACATAACGCTCCTCGGTGATGGGCAGCAGGTTGGCGGACTCCTTCTTGGACCTGAAGGAACGCTGTATGCATTGAGAACGGAGCCTGCGTCTGACGAGGCAGGCGGAATGACCCGATGGCTCTGCCCGACCTGTGCGCCGTGCGCTGTGCTGGAGTACGACCACGTAGTGGAAGGTCTCCCCGATGGGTCCGCCTTCGAACGTGCTGCCGAGTTTACGACCTCCTATCCTCTTGGCACGCTCTGGGGCAACGATGACGAAAACGATGTGTTCGCGCTGGACAGTGCAGAGCAGCGCATTTTCCTGTTCCGCGACACCCTCTGCAAACGGGGTCCAGGCCTGGAATCGCCGGAGGACGGGGCACAGCTTGATTTGAACCCCTGTGCCTGCAACAGGGATGCCGTCGTTCTGTTCGACTGGGAGGAGTTCGACGAGGTCGATGAGTACGAAATGAAGGTCCACCTCGATGCGTCGCTCTCCGAGCCGCTGTGGAATACGTACAGCGACTACGAAGGGATTGTGATATCGCCGTGGGCCGATACCACGGATTTCCTCAGCGGGATGCGCTACGGCTGGCACGTCCGCTCTGTGGAGCCGTATCTCAGTCCGTGGTCGGTCATGTGGTCCTTCACCCCGACTCTGTGCCCTGTCGAAGACCTCGTGCCCGAGGTTGGGGCGACGGGCGTCGTTACGAGCCCTGTCTTCACGTGGGACTGCCCCGGCACGGTTGATGGCTACGAGTTCATGCTTGCCCGCGACCCGGGCTACACGGATGTAGTGGCATCGTTCGCCGGCGCCGGGGTGCTGAGCGATAACTCGTGGGTCTGTGATGTGTCTCTCGACCAGGGGGTGAACTACTTCTGGAGGGTCCGTGCGGTTCGTGGCGAGGCTCTCGGTTCCTGGATCAAGGGTTCGTTCACGACTGAAGTGGTACCCGGCGTGCCTGCTGGCGTGCCCTCTGCGCCCTCAACAGTCGACATCCCCCCGCCGCAATTACCCGTACAGGACTACCTGGTGTGGGCGATGTTCGCCCTCGTGGCGTTGCTGCTGGTGGGGCTGATTGTCCTCGTGATGAGAACGTCGCGGCGCTAGTCGGCAGCCTTCCCCTCGACCTCTCTCTCCTGGTAGACCGGAAGGGTGAACGTGAACGTGCTGCCCTCGCCGGGCTCGCTCTCGACCCACATTGTCCCGCCGTGGGCTTCAACCAGTCCCTTCGAGATGGTGAGGCCCAGACCGCTGCCGCCTGTTGCCCTCGTGCGGGACTTGTCCGCCCGGTAGAACCGGTCGAATATCTTTGGCAGGTCCTCCTCCGGGATGCCTGCGCCCGTGTCTGAGACGGCCATCTCCACGATGCCGCCTTTCTCAGTGGCGGCCAAGGTGACCGTGCCGCCCTGTCCTGTCTGGGCAATGGCGTTGTCCAGCAGGTTGCGCAGCACCTGGCTGATTCGGTGGTAGTCGATGGCGACGAGCGGCAATAAGTCGGGCACGCGTGTGTCTAGCTCGATGCCTCGCGCTGCCGCCCTCGTTCGGATGGCGTTTGTCGCTTGCTGAATGAGGGCGAGAGGGTCTTCGGGTTGTATCTCCAGCGCCAACTGGCCGGCCTCAACGATGCTCAGGTCCTGAAGGTCATCCACGAGGCGCGAGAGCAGCGTTGCCTCCTCGTCAATCGTGGCGATGGTGCTCTCGTCCGGCTCGACGACCCTGTCACGGATTGCCTCGACATAGCCACGGATATTGGAGAGAGGTGTTCGTAGCTCGTGAGCGATGTCTCCAATCATCTGTCTCTGCACCCGGTCGGCCCGCTCGAGATCGCCTGCCATTGTGTTGAATGCCCCTGCCAGGTCTCCCATCTCGCCTCTGTCGTTCACCTCGACGCGCTGGCCGAGGTCACCGTGGCCCAGTCGTTGGACGGCGAGAGTGAGCGCTCTGACCGGGGAGAGCACCCTGCGAGAGATGACGAATGCTATTGCGACGGCCACGCCGACGGCGAGCAGACAGCTCCCGAGCAGGAAGCCCCCTATCCTCCTGACCATAGTAGCCAGAAGGGCCACCTCGGCTCCGGGACGCATTTGCGGCTCGAAATAGAGGGTGCCGAAGCAGGCGGGCGCGAGTGGAGAAGCGAGGCAAACGCCGGAGCACTCCGGCTCGTGCTGCTCACCCAGCATCTCTGATTCGGAGTCGGCGACCACTGTCCCGTCGCTGTCGGTCACGATGATGTGCCACTCATAGATTCTGCCCATCTGCTCGATGAACGGTTGGATGCCGTCCCAGCCTCCGGAGTGGATGAAATAGTTGGCCAGCTGTAGTTGGAGGTTGTCGGCGCGTCTGGATTGGATGCCCTCTCTGAATCGCTCGAACTCTATTGCGGTGGAGTGGCTCAGGAAGAAGAAGACAGCGCCGACGGTGACGATGATGACGACGCTGAACCCTGCGAGCAGGCGGAAGAGCAGGCTATGGCTTCTCATTGGCCACCTCCGCGAAGCTGTACCCTGCTCCGTACATAGTCTTGACGTATCGCGGATGTGACGGGTCAGGCTCCAGCTTGCGTCGCAGGTTGCGCACATGGGCGTCTATCGTGCGCTCATAGCCCTCGAAGTTGTGTCCCAGGGCTTTCTCGATGAGCTGTTCGCGGTTGAAGACCCTGCCCGGCTGCATCGCCAGGACAGAC
>JAUVYD010000080.1 GCA_030603265.1 Dehalococcoidia bacterium | reverse complement strand
ATGACCTCGATATCGAGGGCCTGGGCGATCTGGATGGCGAACTGCTCCGAGCCGTCGGAGTGTCCCACGACGACGCATTTCGACGAGTTGCGGACCCGTGCTGCGAGGCTCTCGAGCATTGCCATGCAGGGAGGTACCCCTGTGAAGCCGAAGTAGGGCGTGTAGGTGGTAAAGAAATGGAGCGAGGGGAGATAGTCGAGGACCCGCACCCCATCGCAATACTCCTTCCTCGTGGGCGACCGCGGCTCCCACGTGTCGAGGTCGACCGTGTGTTGGCCGGGCGCCGGGGCGAAGTACAGCGTGTTCCCACCCATCATCAGGTTCCTGGAAGGGTCGCGGGCGCGGAGTGGGAAGCTGCTTGGAGCGCGCCGGATGCACTCTTCCACGAGCGCAGGGGGCATGCGCACGCGTCGTTGCTCGTAATCAACCTTGCAGCCGGCCGATTCGAGGAGTTTTAGTGAACGCTCATGCTCCATGCGGACGCCCGTCGTCCAGAGGACCTCCAGCATCCCCCTGTGGACCGACTCAATATCCTCAGCGCCGAGGATATTGAGCGGTGGGATGTTTCGCACGAATCCCTTTGTTCCCATCTGTTTTCTCCTTATGTGCAGACAGTGCCGGCGCTGCATGTAGAGCGAGCAAGCCTGTCAGTGGCAACTATTCGTAAGGGTAGCGCGGCGACTTCATTCCCTGGCGGTACACCGCCATCTCATCTTCGGTGATGAGTCCCTGTCCGCTGTAGAACTTGCGTGCCTCTTCGAGAATGCTCTCGATTTCACTCTCCTGGCCTGCCGTCAGGGGAGGTGGTGTGTGGTTGGCCAGGATGTCGTCAAGGCGGTCCTGTGCATAGTCGAGGCATCCGCGCTTGCCGCTGCTCAGCCACTCGGGGTACGTCAGTTTGTCCGCTGATTGCGGCAGGTACTGCTCGTCTCTCCACCACTTGCGCGTGTGTGGACTGCTGAGGAAATGGCCGGGTACCGGGCCGACCTCCTCGATGAGGTCGAGTGCGAGGGTCTCCTCGTTGACCGATATCCCTTCCAGGAATCTGCCAACCATTCCGGCGATGTCGTCGTCGAGTATGGCCTGCAACGGGTGGTGGGTCAGCTCGGCTGCGACTCCCCCGTGTAGCAGTATGAAGTTGGCTCCTGACAGGGCAAACAGGGTGGTGCTGATGGCGCGCTCGTAGCCGCCCTGGAAGTCCATGCGCTTCGACGCCGGTATGGCGGCTCCGTTGCACGTCGGCACGCCGTATCTGCGCCAGATCTGGTTGAAGGCGGCCGCGTGGAGCGAAAGCGCGATATTGCCGAACCCCGGCGCGCCGGTCTTCATATTCTGCGGGAAGGTGAAATCGTTGATGAAGATGCGCGTGCCGGGCCGGTGGACCTGGAGCAGCACAACAGGCGCAATCAGGTTGGCGCACGCTGAGACCAGCGCGCCTGCGAGTGTCGCCGGCGCCGTGCCGCCGTACACCGCGCCCTCAGATATGCGGACGGGGAATCCTGCCTCCGCGCCGTGTAGAGCCGCTTCAATGGCGTCGCCGTAATAGGTAAGGGGCGGCGAGAGCAGGCATGGCACGCATAGCTCTGCGTCCACCGCCTGCGCCATGCGAATCGAGAATTGCTCACTTCCCTTGGAGTAGCCTTCGGTGTAGAACTTGCCTGAGTTACGGATCTTCCCCGCAAGCGACTCCAGAAGGCCCATGGCTGGCGGCACTCCCTCGAATGCGAAATACGGCGTGTAACTCCATAGGCCGTGTACGGAGGACAGAGCGTCGAGCACCTTGACTCCGTCGTAGAAGTCCTTCCGCGTGGGGACGCGCGGTTCCCATGTTTCAAGGTCGATGGTGCGCTGGCCCGGGAAGGGCAGGACGTAGAGCCTGTTCCCTCCAATCATGAGGCTCTTGGACGGGTCCCGCGTCTTCACGCTGAAGGCGCTGGGGCAGCGCCGCAGGGACTCCTCTACGAGTCCGGGCGGGAAGCGGACCCGCATCTCCTCGTAGTCTACCTTGCAGCCGTTGCGCTCCAGCGTCTCGAGGGCACCCTTGTGTTCCATGCGGACGCCGGTGGTCCACAGCACTCGAAGTGTGCCACTGTGGATCTCCTCGATCTGTTCCTCTGTGAGTATCTCGAGCGGCGGGAAATTGCGGGTATAGCCTTTCAGAGTCACCTTTCCTCCAGAGCGACCGGGATCGGGTTACGGTCTTCCCTGTCCCGACGGAGAATCTCCAGCCGCTCGTGCTATTCGTACGGATAGTCAGGGGACTTCATACTCTCACGGTACTGCCCCATCTCGTCGCTGGTTATCAACCCTTGCTTAAGATAGTGCGCCCGCGCCTTCTCCAGCACGCGCTCGATGGACTCCTCCTGTGATGGAGTGAGTGGCTGCGGTTTGTGGCTGGAGAGGATGGCCTCCATGCGCTGGCGTGCATTGTCGATACAGCTGTGCTTGCCGCTGCTCAGCCACTCGGGGTACGTGAGCCTGTCGGCTGACTGCGGCAGGAACTGCTCGAGCTTCCACCACTTCCTCGTGTGGGCCGCATTCAGGAAGTGCCCCGGCACCGGGCCAACCTGTTCGATGAGGTCGAGGGCCAGCGTCTCCTCGTTTACCGTCACTCCTTGCATGAAGCGCCCCACCATGCCGGCCATGTCGTCGTCAAGGATTGCCTGGATCGGGTGGTGGGTGAGTTCTCCGTGGACGCTGCCGTGAAAGAGGAGCGTGTTGCCGCCGGAGAGTCCGGCGGTGAAGACGCGGAAGGCCTTCTCGCTCGCACACTGGTAGTCCGGGATCTTGGAGTTGGGGTATGCGGTCGTGTTGTCAAGCGGCACTCCGTAGCGCTGGAATACCTGGTTGCAGGCGGCATTGTGCAGGGCTATCTCAATGCCCCCGAATGCCGGCGCGCCGCTGTTCATGTTCATCGGCGCGGTGAAGTCCTTGGCGAGTACGCGCATGCCCGGACGAATGAGCTGAGCCAGGACAAGGCCGGAGAGAGCCTCTGCGTTGTTCGTGACTATGGCCCCGGCAATCGAGGCGGGCGCTGTGCCGCCCATCACCTGTCCGGTTATGACGCGCAGACAGAAGCCGGCCTCGGCAAACCTGTATGTGGACTCAACTGCGTCATGGTACAGGGCAAGTGGAGGCGCCCAGGCGCAGGTGCCCAGTATCTCGATGCCTACTGCCTGCGCCATCTCGATGGCGAACATCTCGGAGTCGTTCGAGAAGCCGACACAGTGGAACTTGGTGGAGTTTCGTATGCGGGCTGCGAGGCTCTCCAGCATCGCCATGCAGGAGGGGACTCCCCGGAAGCCGAAGTACGGGGTGTAGGGTGAGAAGAAGTGAACAGTCGGCAGAGCATCCAGGATGCGTACCGCGTCGTAGTTCTCCTTGCGGGTGGCCTCGCGTGGCTCCCATGTCTCGGGGTCAACGGTCTTGTGCCCGGGGGCCACTGCGAGGCAGAGGTTGGTGCCCCCTACCATCAGTGTCGGTTGCGGGTCGCGGGCGGGGGCGGGGAAGCAGCCGGGGGCCTGCCTGATGCACTCCTCCACAAGCGCGGGCGGCATCCGCACGCGCTTGTGGTCGTAGTCAACCTTGCAGCCGTTCTTCTCGAAGAGCTTGAGCGCGCGCTCGTGCTCGATGTAGACGCCGGTGGACCAGAGAACCTGCAGCGTGCCGCGGTGTATCTCCTCCACCTGCTCGTCCGTGAGGACCTTGAGGGGTGGGAATTGACGTGCGAAACCTCTTGTCATGCTCATTTGCTCATCTCCCCATGAGTGTGCGCGCGAGCTTTGCGGCGCCGGGTGCGGTCGGGTTATACCCATCGGCGCCTATGCTGTCTGCGAACTCCTGGGTGATAGCGCCGCCACCGACCATTATCTTTACGCTGTCTCGCAGTCCCTCTGCCTGCAGGGACTCAACTACTTTTCGCTGCTCGGGGGCTGTCATCGTCATGAGCGCCGACATGGCCAGGATGTCAGGCTTGTGCTTCCTGACGCCGGCCACGAACTCGTCCGCGGTGACGTTTATGCCGATGTCGTGGACGGTGAAGCCCTCCGCTTGAAGCAGGGTGGCGACCATGGTCTTTCCTATGGTGTGTATGTCCCCGTACACGGTGCCGATGACGACTACCCCCATGGTCTCCGTCTTCGCACCGATACGCTGAATCTCCTCTTCAATGATAGGCGTGGCGGCCGTCAGGGCGTCGGCTCCACCCACAAGGTCCGGCAGGAAAAGGTCTCCCACCCTGAAACCTTCGCCGATGACACGGATGGCATCCGTCATTGCTGCCAGGGCGTCTGCCGGATCCAGCCCGGCCTCCACAGCCTGCGCGCCCATTCGGTCGAGGCCTCGGGGTCGTAGTCGAGGATGGCCTTCTTAAGGTTGCCCAGGATATCGCTGCTCATGGTATCTCGCCCCCCTTCGCCATGCGTGGCGACTGCCGTCTGAGTCTCAGCGTACCGAGAGGGGAAAGGTCTGTCCATGGTACGGGTGGCAGGCTGATGGAGACGGTACGCAGTGCCCGCTCGTGCGCAGAATTGTAGGCAGCTTCACAGGTATCATGCAACACTACACGAAGGCGGGTGTAGATGTTCTACGATTCCGCCCTCCCTTAGCTGTTCAGCGAAAACGTCAGCATGTGGGAGATGGTGATGTTGAACAGGAGGGGGTGGAAGAGGCTGGAGACCATGACCCCAACCATTGTAGAGCACGTTGCACGTGCCTGTGTGGTGGGTGGACAGTAGGGTGGAGTTTCGTGATTTCCGTGTAGGGGCCAGGCATGCCTGGCCCGTAGGGTAGAGTGTCGTTCAGGGCTATGTTGGCCTTTGCGGTGCTGTATGACGACAGGGCGACGGGCGAGGCATGCCATCGCCCCTACATTCGGACCGCCCCGCGCCCGAGGGCGCCCGCGGGCTACTTCCGTGACCTTCCTCGGCCGCTGTTCGGGTTTCAAACCCGTCCGCACCACGGTCGGTCTATGTCCGTGCTGCCACCGGGCGAAGGTGACAGGATTGCTGACCTCCCAAGAGGACATTTTCGCTGAACACCAGCATACTGCACGAAGACGGCGGTGGCTGGTGAGGACTTGACGTGGAGAGCGCCCTTCCCGACTTCTCGCTGGCAGCGCACATGATGTAGAATAGCGCCCGACAGTCTTCACTCAAACCGTCGGAAGGAGTACGGGCGTCATGACGCAGAGCAAAGTTGTCGCGGGAACGCGAGTGCTTACGGAAGTAGAATCCAAGGAGATGCTCAAGGCAGCGGGCATCCCGGTCGTTGATACCAGGCTTGCCCGTAGCAAGAAAGAGGCGGTCTCCATCAGCAGGGAGATTGGTTTTCCTGTGGTCCTGAAGGTGATGTCGGCGGACGTTGTGCACAAGAGCGACGCGGGCGGTGTGAAGCTCGGCCTGGCGAATTCAGCCCAGGTCGAGAAGGCGTATTCGGCCATCATGTCCTCGGTGAAGGGAGCATACCCGGAGGCGAAAATCCAGGGCGTATCGGTTCAGAGCATGGCGCGCCCGGGCGTTGAGGTCATTGTGGGCATGAGCAGGGACCCGCAGTTCGGTCCTGTGCTGATGTTCGGCCTCGGTGGTGTTCTTGTGGAACTGCTGAAGGACGTATCGTTCCGCATCGTTCCCGTGAGCAAGGCGGATGCCGCCGAGATGATACGGGAGATCAAAGGCTTTCCGATGCTCGAGGGTTTCCGCGGCAGCGAGCCTGCGGACCTCGGTGCGCTTGAGAACCTCATCGTCGGTGTCTCGGAGTTCATCGAGCGGAATCCACAGGTGAAAGAACTCGATTTGAACCCGGTTTTCGCGTACAAGGACGGCGTGGTCGCCGTCGATGCCAGGGTGATTGCCGAGTCGTAGTCATCCGGGTGAATTGAAATTGTGAGCCCCGACGGCAGAAGCCGTCGGGGCTCTTGTGTGTCCGGGTTAGTGTGGGGTTCACATGATGGGGCCGGTCGTGTACATGTCGAACATCTCTCGATAGCCGGAGTACTCCTGCGCAGTTGGCTTGCCCGCAGCAATTTGCAGGAATTCGCTGAAGAATCGCTCTCCGGCTTCCGCCGCGGTCTCGGTGCCCCTGACTACCTCGCCCGCATACACGTCGAAGTACTCGAGTTCATCCCCTAGGTTGGGGTCTCCTGTTACCTTAATCGTGGGTACGATAGGGAGTCGCGCCGCGCCGGGCTGGCTGCGGAAGCGGGCGGGCAATCCTCCTCCTACGGAGAAAGTGAAGCACTGTGCACCGGCGGCTGCCATGCCGAGGAAGAGTTGAGACGGCCAGGCGGAGGAATCCATGAGATAGAGCCCTGGCCCCGGGGGAGTCTCGCCGTACTCAAGGACACCGCTGAGTGGACTCGTGCCCGTCTTCACCATAGCGCCAAGCGACTTCTCCTCGAGCGTCGTGAGTCCGCTCTTGATGTTTCCCGGACTTGGCTGTGCGCCACGGATGTCCACTCCGTAGTCAACAATCATCTGCTCGAAACGGCCGACGACCTTGAGGAGACGCTTTGCGACGTCTTCGTTCACGGCCCGCTTGGCCATTATGTGCTCGGCTCCGATGACCTCCGCTGTCTCTGTGAAGATGGCGGTTCCTCCCTCCGCAATGAGGCGGTCGAGCACATGGCCAGTCGCTGGATGGCCCGCAAGTGAAGATATGGTTGCGGAGCCGCCACACTTGACGCCCATGCAGAGCTTTGCGAGGGGTTGAGGCGTGCGCTGCATCTGTGATGCGGCGGCCAGCATCTGACGCGCTGCCTTTCTTCCTGTCTCAAAGGCCGTCTGAAAGCTGCCCTGTTTCTCTATGGACACCGCTGCAACGGGCTTGCCCGCGGCCGCAATGCTCTCGGCGAGCTCGTCTACGCTGATGTTGTCGCATCCTATGCCGACAACCACGGTTCCGGCTACATTCGCGTTTCTGCCCAGTCCTGCAAGGATGCGAAAGGCGCGGTCGGTGTCGGGTTGCAGACGGGCGCAGGCGTGGTTGTGGAGAATGGGAATCGCTCC
>JAUVYD010000164.1 GCA_030603265.1 Dehalococcoidia bacterium | reverse complement strand
TGTTGCTCTCATCCGTGCTCTCCGGTTGATACTGGGCGTCTTCGACGCCGGACAACGGCCCATCACCGTCCAAGAAACCGCCTCAGCGTGGCGGCAAAGCCCACATACACCCACCCTTTCCATCAATCCACGGATTACGGGTTCAGTGCGTCTAATGCTGCAGCGGGTGTGTTATGTCACCTCCCGACCACAGACAACTCCTCGCCTGACTGACTCCATTGCGACGCGCTGACAGCCGGTGGCGGCACTATACCGCGGCTAGTCCGAGGACAGCGCTCTGCGCAGCTCGTGGAGGCCGTAATAGGCCCCGAGCGTCCGGACCCTGTGGGGCCTTGAACGGTAGACGCCGGTCGTGACGCGTTCCTTGGAAGGCCCGACTACCGCCACCACGATTTCATTCATAGGCTCGTCAGTTCCCTCGACAGCACAACCCACTACTGCGAGCCCCATGTCCGCGCCGAACTGCTGCAGCGCGTGACGAGCCATCGCAACGCAGTCTTCCTCATTCGCTGAAGCGCCGTCCAGGCGAGGCGTGATGAGCGTTCCCCGGAGGAATGATTCGCTGCCCGGTGCGGCCGCCAGTAATGACGTGAGGTGTCCCGCAGTGACGGCTTCCGCAATGGCCAATGTTGTTCCTCTCGATGTCAGCAGCGCTGCGACAACCGATTCCTGGGTGTCGTTATCCGAGCCCCAGATGAACTCGCCCAGGGCGCGCCGCACGTCGCTCTCGACGGGCTCAATAGCCTCGAGTGCGCCGGCGTCATTGGCCGCTTTGGCCGTGATTCGGACGTGTATCCCGTCCTGCTTCGCGTACACAGCCACGGTCGGATTGCGGGATGGCGTGATGGGTTTAAGGAGATTGTCCACCAACGATTCCGAGATGTTGAACAGCTTCAGGGTGCGGGAACGGATTACGGAGTCGCTTCGCTGCAGTCGCGGCTCTATTTCGTTCTCCCACATGTGCTGCATCTCGCCGGGAGGTCCGGGCATCGCGATGACGCTCCGCCCTTCTCTTGTTACCCACCAGCCCGGCGCAGTGCCTCGTGCGTTGGGGACAGCGCGTGCCGACGGGATGAGGGAGGCCTGTTTCAGGTTGTTAGAAGTCATCGCGATTCCGCGCAGCGCAAAGAATTCGCGTAGCGCGCGTGCGAGTGTCTCGTCGACGGTGGCCGACTCGCCAAACAGGTCTGCAATGGCCTCCCGCGTGATGTCGTCGTCCGTCGGACCCAGGCCACCTGTCGTCAACACGATGTGCGACCGCCCCAGGGCACGACTGAGGCAGTCGACAAGCCGTGCTCTGTTGTCCCCGACTGTTGTGCTGTAGTGAAGATCGATACCCAGTTGCGAGAGGCGCAGGGCGAGGTAGCGAGTGTTGCTGTCTGTTATGTCCCCCAGCAGGAGCTCACTGCCAACACAGATGATTTCGGCACGCATACACAGGCTCCCGTCTGCCGGATACCTGTTCTACGAGGAGCGCTACGCCGGCAGCATGTCAGATTGGATTTCACGAGACAGGGGTGAGGCTGCCGCGCTTGTCGTCCAGCAGCGTTCCACCTCCCCGGCTGGAGAAGCGGATGATCTCGGCGAAGTTCTGCAGCTTCGTGAGGTTGGTAGACTCCATGATGCCATCGTACGTGAGGTTAATCCACGGCTTCTGGTACATGGTGGTGAACTTATCAGACATGGCTGCGACGATGCCTCCCGGCATACAGCCATGGGGCATGACGGAGATGACTCCGGCGAAATGCGAGTTCTCCATCCATTCGACTCCGCTGCCGATGCTCAGAACCGCCTCGCTGCCGCACTTCGAAGAAAGCCAGAGGCGCGAGTAGTGCAATATGTGCCTGGTCGGAGGATCGGCCTCGATGAAGCCGGCACACTGCTTCTCCACGGAGCGCTCCAGTTGTTCTTGGACCTTCTCCAGCGCGTAGTTCATAACGAGTTGCCTGAGGTCGCGATCGTGGATGGCGTCCTCAACGTTCCTGAGGGCTATGTATTTCATCCACTCCGCCATCGGCGAGACGATCACCTCGAGCCCGGCATCCTCGCAACGTCTCACAAGGTCCGCGTTGGAGAACGCGTTGGAGCGGAGAAATATCTCGCCGTTGATGCCCACCAGAGGCCTCCGAGGCAATGATGGGTCGATGATGTCCTTGAATTCGGCCGTCGCCCGGCGCAGCAAGCCATTGACGGAGCGACGTTCCCGGGTTCTCTGATTGATGGCGCTCACGTAGCTGGAGAAGAGCCTGTCGGCGCTGCCGGGCTCCTTCTCGTACGGGCGCGTCCTCCAGAGTAGTTTCTGGAGGCAGTCAATCGCGACGCAGCCGTTCCACGCGAGTCGCATAAAGGACAAGCGGTCCAACGTGGACCCTATCTCCATATCCCTGTATCCGTTGTTTGAGACGCTGGTGGAAATGGGCATGTCAATGCCGAGGTCCTTGAAGATGCGCAACTGCTCGCCTGCGTAGTGTCCCAGCCTGCACGGGCCATAGGCGCCGGCCATGAACGCCTGCGCCATGACAGGCTCGTGGCCGTTCTCATAGTGGTACTGCAGGAAACCGCCAAGAGTGACCCTGAATGGCAGACATTCCACACCTGTAGTGACCTTGTCTGCGTAGTGCAGGACGCGGGAGTCAGGCTCCGGCAGGACTGTTACGTTGATGCCGTAGCCCTTCATCGCGGCGCCGATGACGTCGGCGTGCGGCGACATGTACGGGATGAGAAGAGTCCGCTCGGACTTCGTCAATGTCGGAACTGCTCTGCGGATGTCCTCCGGGTTCACATCCGGTCTCTCCCCGGACTTCGAGTGCCCGACAATCGTGTCAACAAAGGCCTCGAGCCGGGTGACCAGACCTGCCTCGGCCGCGTGCTCGTCTATCTCGAGCTGCCCGAGCGGTTTTCCGCCCATGATGTCCTCAACCATGCGCAGGATGAACGAGTTTGGGCCACATCCGAAATTGGTCAGGGAAAGGCCGTAGAGCCGGGGCGCTTCGGCCACCAGCTTGGCCGCAGAGATGTACTTGCTCTCGTAGTGCCAGTACGGGCGGTCCTGGTACTGCTTCGGGTCGACTTCGTCAAGCGGCAGGTAGTCGAGAGGAATGGGAACAACACCAAGCTGCGCGAGCTTCTCCGCTATGCCAAGATTAGCCCCTGAGTCCTGGGACATGTACGACCGCGCGAAGAGCACGACACCGAGCTTGTCGCCCCCACGGAGCTCATCGAGTACTTTTCTGCCGGCCTCAGCCTGGCGTGTGCTGAATTCCTGCATGGCCCGCAGTCCGGCTTTCGCAGCCTCGTCTCCCTGCTCCCTGCTGTAGCCCATCTGCACGGCAACGCCCGCGAGGTTGGCGATGACGTCCTGGTTGCCACGGCTGAAATCCAGCGTCGGGATAAGCAGTCTGTCGCCAAGACCGACTGTCTGCTTGATGATGTAGGGCGAAGCCTGCACCAACGGACAGGCATATCTCTGGTTCTCTTCTCCGTCCTTGAGCCCCAGGCGTATGGCCGAGGGATAGAGCACGTAATCCGTCTCGTCCAGTTGGGCTGCGTGGCCGTGAAGCAGCTTGACAGGGAAGCATCCATCCGTGTAGGCAAGTTCAATAGACTTCGCGATGATGTCTCCCGTGGACTTGCTCGTAAGCACAGGGCGGGCTCCCAGCCCATTGACGAATCCTATGAGGAGGGGCGCAAAGTCGTACACCAGCAGTGCCCGCGGTATTCCCACCGTAGGCCCGGAGCCACCAACGCCGGCCGCGCCCGCGAACAGCAGCTCTTCGCGACCATCAAACGCAGTAACCTGCCGCGCGTGGCCCGCTGCGGCGTCATATCGGTCGCAGCGGCTGCCGAAGAACGTGGGCTTGTCGTCCGGAAGTTGCATCCGTGTGATGGTGCAGTTGTTGTCGCAGCCCTTGCAGGTAAATGTCGAGAGGTCCACGCTCAAGTCAATGACGTTCTGGAACCCCTTGAACTTCGACTTGCCACCACCCATGTCCTCTTTTGCAAGGAGCGCAGCACCGATGGCCCCGCTGATTTCCTTGTGCTCCGGGACAATGAGTTGCTTGCCCGGTAGTTCCCGCTGAAATGCTGAGACGACGGCCTGGTTGTAGAAAACCGCCCCCGTCAGGATGACGCGAGGGCCAAGCCGCCGATTCTCCACCACCTTCGAGAGGTAATTCTTGGCGATGCCGAGAGCAAGGCTTGATGTAATGACTTCGAGGGGCATGCCTTCCTGCTGCGCGCGGGCTACGGCCTGCGCCATGAAGGAAGCGCACCTTGTACCAAGGTCTATCGTGAAGGGAGCGTCAAAGGCGAGCCGGGCGAATTGTCCGTCAGTGACTGAGATGCCCAGCATCTCTGCAAGTTCGTCGATGAAGCTACCCG
>JAUVYD010000159.1 GCA_030603265.1 Dehalococcoidia bacterium | reverse complement strand
CCCGGCCTGCCAGCCTTCCTGTATCGCTCCCGTATTGCTTCCACGTACTCTGTCACACTCGCTCCACTCATGCTCCTTTCAGTAACATCTTTTCTGACGCAATGCTACCCCCTTCGGTAACAATAATTATGAGGCAATTCGTCCCGTTGACGTGAGAGGCTACGTATGGTAAATTTTTGCCCGCGCCGAGGTAGCTCAGGTGGTAGAGCAGCGGACTGAAAATCCGCGTGTCAACAGTTCGACTCTGTTCCTCGGCACTTCCTTTTGTAGCTAAATCGGGCATCTGGACCCGTCTCCTCACAAGACATAACGCGAGCCTGCTAAGAATCTGCTAATAATTCCCCGCAGGCCCAGCCTCCGGCGGCTCAGTGAATACAAGCTCATCCAGCGACCGCGCGGCCGCTTCCTGGAGCCCTGGGGATATGTGCGAGTACAAGTCCATTGTTACTGCAATGGACGCATGCCCCAAGCGTGCCTGCACTATGGCGGGATGGATGCCCTGTTTCAGCAGCAGGCTTGCGTGCAAGTGACGCGCGTCGTGCAGTCTGACGCCTGGGAAGCCGCACTTTGCGGCCATCTTAGCCCAGGTACGGGTGACGTAGTCCGGGCGGATCTGCGAGCCGTCAGGATTGGCGAAGACCAGGTCTTGCTCGCTGAGCGAAACCCCCAGCACCACAGTCTCGGCTTCGCGTCGAGCCCTATACCTTCGGAGGACTTCGACCACGGGTGCTGACAGCGCCACCGTGCGCCGGCTCCGGGCCGTCTTGGGCGCACATATGACGATCTCCCTGGTGTGGAGTTGGTGCAGCGACCGGTTGACGTAGAGCTGGCACCGAGTCAGGTCCACATCACACCAGCGAAGGCCCATGATTTCAGACCGGCGCATGCCGGTTCCTATGGCGAGGTAAAAGACCGGATAGAGAGCGTGCTCGCGGCTTGCCTCCAGCAGATGCCGCGCGTCTACCTCGTCGAACGGATGCCACTCATGGTGCCCTGGGCGCGGGCTCTTGACCTGGTCGGCAGGATTGCGCGACAAGAGGCCCCAGGAGACGGCCGTCTCGAGCGCTCTGTGGAGCACCATTGCATGTTGCCGCACGGTTGTGGCGCTGAGGCCTCCCGTGCCGTCACTTCGGCCTCGGTCGAGCATCTCTGCATAGTATCGCTGGATCAGCTCAGGCTTGAGTTGCGTGAGAGTGTAGTTGCCCAGGTGCGGTATCAGGTGGCACTTGATGATGGTGCGATATCCCTCGCAGGTGCGTGGTCCAAGGTTCGCCGGGCGTACTCAGCGAGCCATCGCGTGAGGTACTCTGCGAGCGTAGTCTTACCAGGGCGCACGAGAGTATCTGTGTCGAGCTGGTGCTGTAGCTCCGCGAGTTTCTTCTCCGCCTCGCGCTTGCCTCCCTGGACAGTCACCCACGCCTGGGGATAGCGCCCGGTCTTCGGGTCATAGGGAAGGGAGACAACGACCGCGTACGAGTCCTTCCCTCGCTTGCGTATGTGCCCTTTCACTTCCCAGCCTCCGTGTGGCGCAATCGGTAGCGTCCCGTCTCCTCGTTGTACTCCATGCCTCCGTACTTCTCCATCAGGCGCCGCTCAAGTTCGGGGTCGTGTGGCTGCTTGTCCCGGTAGAGGAAGGTGTCCATGTCCCACAGGAACTTTGCGAACGTCTCCGGTTTCGTCGGGTAGCGGCCTATCTCCTGCATCGTAGCCTCGACGGCGGCATAGCTCATGGCCCGGTCAACAAGGGCATCCAGGTCACTCACGATGTGGACCAGCCGGGCAACCCATTTCGCCTCTCGGATAGTAAGGGGGGTGTTCGCTACGAGACTCTTCGCCCACGCCTCCAGCACTACGGGCAATGCCTCGGGTGGCATGTCGTACTTGGCCAGGGACACCACGCACCAAGGCCGGTCTTCCGGGTCGGGGTCGAGGCCGCGCTCACTCTCGGCCTCTCTTATCTTACCCATCTGTTTCTGAATGGCGCTTAGGCTTGGCCACGCGGCACTCTTCCGAGGGTAGTGCTCACGCTTGAGGCGGTCATGGAGGGCTTGATGGACTCGCTTTGCAGTCCAATCAGAATGGTCCCTGTGGATAGCTGCAACGATGTATCTCACGTAGTCATCGAGATGCTGTCCGCTAGCCATCGAATCTCCTTGTGTCCTCGTTTTTCTTCAGTTTGGTGACACGTTTCTGGTTGTCCGTCGGTTGTCCACATTACACATAGGCCTTGTCCATATCACAGCAGACGACCACTTGACACAGCTTCAAAGCGGATATATCCTCACAACACCATGGTATCACTAGACATGGAGGACTACAAGGCCAACGACCGAGAACCACGGGAGAATCCCGCAGGAGGGGAGACAATGGGACAAGACATAAGAACTGAAGAGTGTCTTACACTCACGGTACCCGCCGCTGCGCGCAAGCTGGGTATCGCAAGGGGTACGGGGTACGACATGGCTCGACGCGGGATAATCCCGACACTGAGATTCGGGAAAAAGCTCGTCGTCCCGGTTCGCGCGATCGAGCGGATGTTGGATGTGGAGGCCAAGTCTCAGCATGAGTCCTCCACTGGGTAGCGCGGCGGAAGCCGCCCACCGCGCCGGGCCTTTCGCAAGGCGACAATCGCACCCGATCCGAGCCTTCACGAGGTGCATCATGGCTGACTTCTACGTCGTGGGGTGGTGTGCTCATGCATAGACCACGGGACTTCGACGATGTGCTCTCGGTGATTCCCGGGGCCAGACCGACGCGGCCAGGGGAGGCAACAGCGCCCTGCCCAGTGCCGGGGCACGAGACGCCAGAAGGTCATCTCAGCCTCCGTGATGCCGGCGACAAGTGTCTGGCAACTTGCTTCGGGCCGCACACCTACGAGGAAATTTGCTCTGCTCTGGGCTTCGAGTCATTGACGTACTTGCCAAAGGATGGTCGCCCTATTGGCTCCCAGCGTGAAATCGTCGACACCTATGACTACACAGACGTAGACGGCCGACTGCTGTCTCAGGTTGTTCGTTTCGCGCCCAAGGGCTTCTCACAGCGGCGCCCCGATGGTAATGGTGATTGGATATGGGACCTCAAGGGAGTTCCCCGGGTGCTGTACCACATGCCGGAGGTAGTCGAGGCAATCCGTGCAGAGCGCACTATCTACCTGCCAGAGGGCGAGCGCGACGTCGACACGCTGCGTGGCCTCGGGCTCACCGCCACGACGTGCTCGATGGGGGCCGGTAAGTGGCGAGCCGAGTACGGCAATAGCCTAGTTGGTGGCCATGTTGTGGTGTTGCCCGACAAGGACACGGCAGGCCAGGAGCACGCAGCCCAGGTCTGCGCGGATCTCCACCAGAAGGCAAGAAGCGTTCGCGTGGTTCTACTTCCGAACCGCGACGGTCACGACGTGAAGGATGCCACGGACTGGGTGCAAGCCGGAGGAACCTGCGCGGAGCTTGAGCAAATGGCCGACGAGACCCCGGAATATGAGCCTGAGTCGCCCGGGAGCGAGGTGGTCTCCCCTTGCTCGCTGCTTCCCTTCCAAACGGCGAGGCAGTTGGCGGCCGTCGTGCCGGAGCGCCCGGACTATGTGGTGCAGGGAATTCTAGCGGCAGGAGCCGTGACCGAACTGGATGCCAAGGTCAAGGTGGGAAAGACGACTTTCGCCCTGGCCATGGTGGCGGACTCACTGGAAGGGCACCCCTTCCTTGGCCTGAAGACACAACGACGCTCCGTACTGTATCTGACCGAAGAGCGGACCCCGTCCTTTCGGGCTGTCCTTGGGCGCGTGGGTCTCTTGGGAAGGGATGAGCTGCACATATTGTCCCTCCACTCGGTCAGGGGCATCCCTTGGCCGAGGATTGTGGAGGAAACTGTGGAGCACGCCGCCAGCGTTGGGGCAGGGGTGCTGGTCGTAGACACGATCAGCCGGTGGGCAGGATTGAAGGACGACAGCGAGAACAACGCTGGTGCCGCCGCAGTCGCGCTGGAGCCACTGGAGACTGCCGCAGCAAAGGGATTGGCAGTCCTGATACTCCGTCACGACCGCAAGAGTGGAGGCGAGTTGGGCGACTCGGGGCGCGGGTCAAGTGCCTTTTCGGGTGCCGCCGACATCGTTCTGGCCCTACGACGGGCAGACACCGAGGGGCACCCTAACCGGCGCCTGCTCCAGGGCGTGGGCCGATTCGAGGAAACCCCGGAGCAGCTAGTGATTGAACTCGAGAGCGGCCAGTATCAGGTTCTAGGCACCCAGACCAACGTTGAGCGCAAAGATGCCGCCGACAAGCTACTTGACGTTCTCCCTGGCCCACAAGACTCACCTGGCCCAATGGAGAAGGAGCTGGTGGAGCTCATCGCGATGAAGCGAAGCACCGTCCAGCGTGCTCTGGCAGATCTTGTCGGAGAAGGGAAGGTGCTGAAACATAAGGGGGCCGGAGAGACGAAACGCGGAAAGGGATACACCCTGGCGGAGACCTGAAATGAAGTGCCCATTAAGGGAATGGACCCTGGGCTATGCCCTTTCCCTC
>JAUVYD010000041.1 GCA_030603265.1 Dehalococcoidia bacterium | reverse complement strand
GCCTACCACGAACGTGTTAGGCGCGCCCCTGCGGACTGCCTGTGCGTGGTAGATCATCTGTTCCATGGTCACTGGAACGGTGCCGTCATAGCCATAGACGACATTCCCCATAGAGTCACCCACGAGAATCATCTCGAGGCCGGCTTGCTCTGCCAGCATCGCCATCGTAAAGTCGTACAGCGCCAGTTCAGTGAACTTCTCTCCCGATTCCTTCATCTTGAAGAAATCGAGAACGGTTTTCTTCTTCGCCATATGCACCCCTCCTTTTCGTCTGTAGTGTCCGGCGGGATTGTCGCTGTGTGAGCTGCGGCCGTCGTGCAAGCCGACTTCAGGCTGAAAGTAGCTTTCGCAGCTCCTCGCCCTTCTCCTCGGAAAGGGTTCCCTTTGCCAGCGCCATCGGGATCGTCTGCAGGCCAAGGGCCTTGTAGAGAGGCACGAAGGCTGGTTCGCGTTCCTCAAGTGCGGCGATGTGCTTCTGAATTGTCCCGACATCTCCCCTTGCAATCGGGCCCGTCAGGCAGCCAGGGAAGCCGACATTCTCGATGTTGTTGATCGTGCCCTTCAAGATTGGCATGAAGGCCTTGGTCGCGTCTTGCTGTGGGATGTCGAAGTGCTTAAAAAGTTCAGTCCCCATTCCGACCACGGTGTACATGTAATTGCAGGCGATGCATACCGAGGCGTGATACAAAGGCTTGTCCTTCTCCTGGAGCGGCATCCAGCTGCCGTTGAGGGACTGTGCGAACCCCTTGAGGTCGCCAAGCACAGGTTCCTCGGCCTCAAGTGTGAAGGTTGAGCCGGGGAGATTCTCCAGCGACTGCTGGATGCTCGCAAAGGTGTTGCAGGGATGCATGCAGCCCACATGGCAGCCAGCCTGCCTCGCCGGGCTGAGGACAGCTGTGGAGTTGGCTCCGCTGCAATGGATGACCGTCCGGCCCGGCTGCCAGTTGACTTCCGACGCGACCTGGCCGATGACATCGTCCGGTGTAGTAATGAACACGAAGTCCATCTCGTCTGCGAGCTCTTGAGCAGTGTCGTATACGCGACACCCGGGGATGGAATTCGAGAAACGTGAGGCTTCTTCCGGCAGGATGTCCATCGCCCCGACGACCGGGAATCCGTGCTCTGCCAGCCTCACTCCGAATGCTGTTCCCACTTTTCCGACGCCGATGAAACCGATCTTTTCCATCTATGCCTTTCCCCCTTCTTCGAATTGCGTTCCTCTGGTGGAGCGGATGCCGCATTCGCGGTGCTTTCTATCTTGCCCCCTCTGTGCGGATGACGGTCAACGTATCCACGGGTAGCCGAGCCGTGCCCTCCTGTTCTGGTCTTGTCACCGCTGGGCTGGCGGCAACCTTGATCTAAACCCTGACGGGGAAGCTCCCCCCACGCACGGATGGGCCCGCTGTCCGGCAGAGCTAGAGGCTTCCAAGGTGTTGGGGAGACCGGAGTGCGCTTTACTCAGTAGCCCCAGTGGACGCTCCACCCGCGTAAGCAAGGATCCTTGGAAAGCTCTCCAGTGTGCTGTGCAGCCTCCGCACTGCATAGATCACTGCCCTGCGATCACATGTCCCACCTCAGGCTAGACTCCTCCGGCACATCTTAAGTCCGAGAGCCGCCTGAGGTCAACGGCCCTTCGGCCGTTCGAACCACTCGTGTTGATAGGTGGGGAGTGCTGCTGTAGAATTCTCGTTGATAGACCGAATCACAGGCGAGGAGGCTGCAAGTTGAGAAGCGACGTAGTGAAACGTGGTCCGGAGCGGGCTCCGCACAGGTCTTTGTTGTATGCGCTGGGCTGCACGGCAGGAGACTGGGATAGACCTTTCATAGGTGTCATCAACAGCTACAACCACATCATACCCGGACATATGCACCTGGATTCAGTGTCCAAAGCTGTACAGCAGGGCATTCGCTCCGGAGGTGGCGTGCCCTTCGAAGCGAATACCATCGGTGTGTGCGATGGAATCGCGATGAATCATCCGGGAATGAAGTACAGCTTGCCGAGCAGGGAGCTGATAGCGGATTCCGCAGAGGTCGTTGCACAGGCGCACGCCTTTGATGCACTCGTATTCATCTGCAGCTGCGACAAGATAGTGCCGGGCATGCTCATGGCTGCCGCCCGAATGAACATCCCGTCCATCTTCGTGTCAGGCGGGCCGATGATGGCCGGGCATGTGATGGTGGACAATGAGTGTCGCACGATTGACCTCAGCAACCTCTTTGAGGCCGTTGGCAAGACGATCAGGGGAGACATGTCTGAGGAGCAACTTGAGGAGATGGCGAAAGTCGCGTGCCCGGGCTGTGGAAGCTGTTCCGGCATGTTCACCGCAAACACGATGAATTGCATGACTGAGGCACTGGGAATGGCATTGCCGGGCAACGGCACAATCCCCGGGACTTACGGCCAACGGCTGGATCTTGCCTTCAGAACAGGTGAGCAGATAATGAAGGTTCTGGAGCAGGACCTGAAGCCCCGGGATATCATCAATGAACAGTCTATCTACAATGCTTTCGCCGTTGACATGGCACTTGGCGGCAGCACGAATTCAGTACTGCACCTGACGGCAATCGCTCACGAAGCCGGAGTTCACTATCCTCTTTCATGGTTGAACGAGATCAGCGCTAGTGTGCCTCATCTGTGCAGGATGAGTCCCGCGGGGCATCATCACCTGGAGGACCTCAACACAGCGGGTGGTATCCACGCCGTTATGAACGAGATACTGGTTCTCCTCAATCCGGCTGCATCTACCGTGTCCGGAAAGAGTGTAGGAGAACTCGTCAGGGATTTCTCTGTGAAGGATAGAGATGTCATCCGTAGCGTCTCGGACCCATATGAGGCCACGGGTGGCCTTTCCATGCTGTTCGGCAATATCGCGCCCGAAGGGGCGGTTGTGAAAAGCGCGGCCGTTGCCTCGGAGATGATGGTGCATGAGGGTCCTGCTCGCGTATTTGATTCAGAAGAACTGGCCACCGAGGCAATCATGCAGGGCACTTTCACCTCGGGAGACGTAATCGTCATTCGCAATGAAGGACCAAGGGGTGGCCCCGGAATGCGCGAGATGCTGACTCCTACCTCGCTGCTGTCGGGGATGGGAATGGACAAGGAAGTGGCTCTCATCACCGACGGGCGTTTCTCGGGGGCGACGCGTGGCGCAGCCATCGGACACGTATCTCCCGAGGCCGCAGCAAGAGGGCCTATCGCCGCCTTGCGCGACGGCGACACCGTTCGAATCAATATCCCCGCTCATAAGCTGGAGGTCGCGTTGAGCGATGACGAAATCGGCAGAAGGCTGGCGGCACTACCGTCCTTCGAGCCGCGTGTGACCTCCGGTTACCTCAAGCGATATGCTGAGAAGGTGACCTCTGCGAGTACCGGAGCAGTCTTCGCCGATTAAGGCAAGAGGATTCGAAATCGGGAGAATCGAGTGATTCCAGGAAGCGCAGACACGGCGGCGATGTGGCCCGACTTGATTGTGCGGCTTGTCATCGCCACGGCACTCTCGTCGGCCGTCGGCTATGAGCGTGAGGCTAGAGGGAAGGTGGCCGGCCTCAGAACTCATGTCCTGATAGCCGTTGGTGCGGCGGCCTTCACCGCGACGTCTCTCTTCGGATTCGCGGGAGCGGATGTGTCGCGCGTCGCTGCGGGAATCGTCACGGGGGTGGGTTTCCTGGGGGCGGGTGTCATCTTCAGGGGTTCCCGTGGTGGGGATGTTGCGGGGCTCACCACTGCGGCCTCCATCTGGGTGACTGCGGGCATCGGTCTTGCCGCAGGGGCCGGACTCTATCTCCTCGCGCTCGGGCTGACGATAATCACACTCGTGGTACTTGAACTTCCGAAGATTCGGGACTAGCCTCTGCTGCCACGCCTGAGGTCTCGTCCAGCCAGGGGCCGGGTCGTGGCGTCTTCCTCGGGCAGAGTCGGCCCGCCAAGGTGATTGAATGGAGCAACAAGGTAGCGGCGTTCTCGAAGAACTGAAGACAGCCTATCCTCAGAAGTTCGCGACGGAAGACAGGGTATTCCGTCGTATCCACAGGGGCGATGTCATCTTCATCGCGTCAGGGTGCGGCGAACCGCAGTATCTCGTGAAGGCCTTGATTGAATACGTCTCGTCGCACCCCAAGGGATTCTTCGACGCCGAAGTGATTCACCTCTGGACGCTCGGGCTTGCGCCCTACGCGGACGACAAGTTCAAACGCAACTTCCGCCATAACTCCTTCTTTCTCGGCGCTAGTACACGCGACGCGGTGAACAGAGGTGTGGCGGATTACAGCCCGATTTCGCTGTCTCAGATTCCGCGGCTATTCCGGCGCGGCGTGATTCCAATCGATGTGGCCCTCATCCAGGTGTCCACGCCGGATCGGCACGGCTATATGAGCCTTGGTGTCAGCGTCGATATGGTGAAGGCTGCAGTCGAGCAAGCGTCGGTGGTCATCGCCCAAGCGAACCAGCAGATGCCACGCATTCACGGAGATAGCTTCATTCACATAGACGATGTAGATTACATAATAGCGCACGATGAACCTATCCTCGAGTATCGTCGCGGAGTCGGGAAGGAGGACAGCGGAGTCGTCGAGTCGATCGGCCGCTACGTAGCCCGCCCCGTCCAGGATGGCGATACCATACAGGTCGGCTACGGGGGCGTACCCAATGCCGTCCTCACCCCACTCAGTGAGAGACGACATCTGTGAGTGCACACCGAGTTGCTCTCTGACGGCATCGTCGAGTTGATGAAGCGGGGCGCCATTGACAACTCCCGCAAGAACATAGACCGCGGCAAGACCGTCGCCACGTTCTGCATGGGCAAGACCGAGACTTACGGGTACCTCAACGACAATCCTTCTGTTGAGTTCCGCACCGTGGACTATACCAACTACCCCCTTGTCATCGCGCAACACGAGAACATGGTCGCCATCAACAGCGCTCTGGAGATTGACCTGACGGGACAGGCGACGGCGGAGTCGATTGGCGGGCGGTTCTACAGCGGTATCGGAGGTCACTACGACTTCATGCGTGGTGCACTCCTGGCGCGCAACGGCAAGACCATCCTTGCCCTGCCTTCCACCGCGTGCGACGGAGAGGTATCCCGCATTGTGGCGGCCATCAGTGAGGGGGCAGGGGTCACACTCAACAGGGGCGACGTGTACTACGTGGTGACAGAGTACGGCATCGCCTACCTCCACGGGAAGAACGTTCGGGAGCGCGCCATGGAGCTCATCGCACTGGCGCATCCGAAATTCCGGCCGTGGCTCGTACGGGAGGCGAAGAAGAGGACTCTGATCTACATGGACCAGGCCTTCATCCCCGGTCGTCGTGGTGAGTACCCCGAGGAGTTGGAAACACACCGAACGACCCAGAACTCGCTTGAGGTCCTGCTGAGGCGCGTGAGAATAACCGACGAGCCTCTGCTCAAGGACTTCTTCTACGCGCTTTCCGACCAGAGCATGTTTCGTCGCTTCATGTCGGTCAGGAAGGACATGCCTCATGAACGCCTGCAGGAGTTTGTCGTAATCGATTACACCAGAGAGATTGTCATCCTTGCCTCTATTCGGCGCGGTGCGACCGAGGAGATCGTTGGAGTAGGGCAGTACGGGATCGACGAAGCAACACACACCGCTGAGGTTGCGGTCGTAGTCAAAGACGAGTACCATAACAGGGGTATCGGCACAGAACTCCTTTCGTATCTCACACTGCTAGCCAAGCGACACGGCCTGTTGGGCTTCACCGCCGAGGTGCTCGTAGAGAACAAAGCGATGCTCCGCGTCTTTGAGACGATGGGATTTGACATCGAAAAGCGTGCCTCGGAGGGGGTCTACGAGATGAGCATGCTGTTCCGAGAGGCGCCACCGCGTGAAAGATGACGAAGCCAACATGAAGTGCCTCTTCGAGCCGAGGGGCGTCGCCATAATCGGGGCCTCGCAGACAAGGGGCAAGATTGGCTACCGGGTGGTGGAGAACATCGTAGCGGGTGGCTACACAGGAAGAATCTACCCTATCAATCCACGGGTTGGTCAGCTGCTGGGTCTCCAGGTATTCGGGGACCTGGAAGAGCTCGACGGTCCGGTTGACGTGGCTGTGCTTGTAGTCCCAGCCGCTATTACGTTCAGCGCTGTGGAGGAATGTGCCCGAAAGGGCGTCAAGTTCGCCATCATCATCACTTCCGGGTTCTCGGAGATTGGCAACACTGCGGAGGAACGCAAGATAGCCAACTACGCACGTCAACACGGCATCCGTGTAGTCGGCCCGAATGTCTTCGGTTTGTACTCGGCGTCTGCTTCGCTTAACGCGACTTTCGGTCCGAGTGACGTGAAGAAAGGCAATGTCGCAATCATCACGCAGAGCGGCGCCATTGGCATCGCGATGATCGGTAAGACCAAGGTTGAAGGCATCGGCCTGTCTGCGATGATATCGGTTGGCAACAAGTCGGACGTGGATGAGACCGACTTACTCGAGTACCTCACCTGCCAGGACGATTCAAGAGTCGTGCTGATGTACCTCGAGGGGGTGAAGTCGGGAGAGAGGCTCGTTGAGGTTCTCAAGAAGACGACACGAAAGAAACCTGTCGTAGTCATCAAGTCCGGGCGCTCCACGCGGGGTGCGCAGGCCGCCGCATCCCACACAGGCTCGCTTGCCGGCGAGGACAAGGTCTTCGACGATGTGATGCGGCAATGTGGCGCGATTCGGGCCGAGAGCATTCAGGAGGCCCTGAACTGGTGCAAGTTCCTGCCCGGTGCACCCACACCAACCGGCGAGGACGTCGTCGTCATTACCAACGGAGGTGGGATTGGCGTTCTCACCGCAGATGCCTGCGAGAAATACGGCGTCAACTTGTCAGATGATGTGGCAGATCTGAAGAAATCATTCGAATGCGTCATGCCATCCTTCGGCTCGGCCAAGAACCCGGTGGATATCACGGGCGGCGCGAGTCCGGATGACTACGACAAGGCACTCGGTGTAGCCTTCGCTAATGACAGCATCGATGCTGTCGCCTGTCTGGGTTGTCAGACCGCCGATTTCGATGCCGACAGGTTCGCCGCGATTGCCGAGAGCCGATACGCCGAGTACAAGTCGGTGAAGCCAATTGTGTTCTCGCTCTTTGGTGGCGCGGAGGTGGAGGAGAGCATTCGGGAACTCAAGCTGAAGAGCATCCCCGTCTTCTCCGATGTCTATGAGATGACATCGTTCCTGGGTGCTCTGTATATGGACTACCGAAACAAGAGCACCGAGTTTGCCGGCGGGGAGAAGACGGATATCGACGCTGTCGCAATCGACAGGATTGTGGCGAGAGCAAGAGCGGATGGCAGGCACTTCCTGCTTGCCCATGAGGCGCAAGAGGTGATGCGGATTCCAGGCATCGTGACGCCGCAGAGTCGGATAGCCCACAACCCCAGTGAGGCGGTCAGGTATGCCGGGGAGATTGGCTATCCAGTGGTTATGAAGGTGGTATCCAGCGACATACTGCACAAGAGCGACGCAGGAGGAGTTGCGCTGGACCTCGAGAACGAGAGAGAGGTACTGGACGCATACGAGGCTATCCTGCGCAACTGCCGGGCGTACAAGGCAGACGCGGCTATCGAAGGCATACAGGTGGACGAGATGGTTCGTCCGGGAGTAGAAGTCATAGTAGGCGCCCGCCAGGACGGCTCCTTCGGACCCACCGTGATGTTCGGTCTCGGTGGCATCTACGTCGAGGTTTTGAAGGACATCGCCTTCCGGGCGTTTCCTCTGAGCCGTGAGGAAACGCTGAACATGATTGGCCAGATTAACTCATATCCTCTGCTTCTTGGCGTTCGGGGTGAGGCGCGGAAGGATATCGACCAAGTGGCCAGTTCCATCATCAAGGTGGGGTGGATACTCAAGAACTGCGCTGCAATCTCGGACATCGAGGTCAACCCCCTGGTTGTGTATGACCATGGAGAGGGTGTCAAGGCAGTGGATGTGAGAATCCTGCTGAGAGAATCTGTGGAGGCGTAGCCTGATGAAGACCATAGTTGTGGGCTCAACGCACAAGAGCGCCGGAAAGACCAGCTTGATAGTCGGCATGGCAAGAGCCGTTGGCAAGCCGTCCGGGTATATGAAGCCGCTTGGCGACCGGCTGCTCTACCGCAAGAAGAGGCTCTGGGACTACGATGCGGCCTTGATGACCAACGTCTTCGAGTTGGAAGGCAAGCCCGAGGACATGACCCTGGGCTTCGAGCACGCCAAGTTGAAGTACATGTACGACGCTGAAAGCATGGAGGTCAAGCTGGGCGAGATGCTGGTGGCCGCAGCAGAACGCAAGGAAGTCGTCTTCGTCGAGGGAGGGGAGACCCTCTCCTATGGCGCCTCGATCAAACTCGACTCGATGGCCCTGGCGGCTCAACTGGACGCGCGCCTCGTCCTGGTGGTCGGCGGCAGCGAGAGCATGATACTTGATCAGCTGGCTTTCGCAATGCGCTATGTTGACATCAAGGATGTCGATTTCGCAGGCGTCATTATCAACAAGGTCCGCAACCTCGAAGACTACAGAAGCACCCATCTGGCGGACATCACCGCGCTTGGTGTGAAGGTTCTCGGCGTTGTGCCCTTTGAGGCCGAACTCACGAAGCTATCGGTCGGGCACCTGGCTGAGCGATTGCTGGCCAAGGTTGTCGCCGGCGAGGAAGGCCTCAGTCGCAAGGTCAACGCAATCATGGTTGGAGCGATGTCCACTAATGCCGCCCTTCAGAACCCACTATTCAAGAAAGAGGGAAAACTGGTCATCACCGGTGGTGATAGAAGCGACCTCGTCCTCGCAGCTGTGGAGAGCAACTCTGCGGGCATTATCCTGACCAACAACGTCCTGCCACCACCGAA
>JAUVYD010000050.1 GCA_030603265.1 Dehalococcoidia bacterium | reverse complement strand
CAGGGAGTAGCGGTCTCTTCCAGGTCACCGACTATCTTGAAGCCCAGGCGATCCGATGGCTCTCTCATTGTCACCTCCTGGGTGACAACTTACCACGTGTGGTTCATAGCTGCACATGCTCTCCAATCCACGGATTACGGTGAACTGCATCGTGTTGCGTGCCTCTTCGGCGCAGGTGTATCATTAGCTGCCGAATGCTCCGGATCTGCACGGTCCGAGATGCACGCGGGCCAGTAGCTCAGCGGCAGAGCGACCGGCTCATAACCGGTTGGTCGTAGGTTCGAACCCTGCCTGGCCCACTTCACTTTCGCCACAGGCTGATGCAGCCACGCTCACGCCCGCGGGTGGTACTTTCTGTGCGTCTCCTCGGCGTACCTGTCGGACGCATGCACGTAGCGCGTGGTTGTATGAAGCGACTCGTGGCCCAGCAGTATCTGCAGCGCGGCGGGATTGGCGCCTTCCTCGGCCAGATACGTCGCAAAGCCGTGACGCAATGAATGCGCCGATGTCGGAACGTTTATCCTCAGCCTCTCCCGGTAGTTCTTGATGCGCTCCTGCAAGTAGTTGGTTGAAATTCGGCGCCTGGGATCATGGACATTCCGGCCGGCATAGGGGATGAATAGGGCCGCCGCAGAGTCCAGGCGCGTCTGGAGGTAGTGCTCAAGATGAGACGAGGCCCGCTGAGTCAGGTACACAAAGCGCTGTTTCCTGCCCTTGCCAGTGATGAAGACGCGGCCCGTGCCGTCTATCTGGCTGCGCTTGAGGTTGCATAGCTCCGATATGCGCATGCCCGTGGCCAACAGCATCTCAAGCATCGCCCGGTTTCGCAGGGCGATCCTCGGGTCCGACTCGAACTGACTCGGGGACTCGACAAGGGCTGTAAGCGCATCGAGTTCCGCGACCTGTGAGTGCTTCCTGGTTGCCTTGGTGAGTTTCACGGCCTCGGGCGACAGGGGACAGTCGAAGTCCATGTCGATAAGGTACTTGAGGTAGGACCGGACGGCCGACAGCATGCGGTTCACGGAGCTGGCATCGAGCCTGGCTATCTTCGCGTGCTCGCGTGATGCTGTCTCGCGGTCGACAGAAGCAAGATAGGCCTTGTAGTAGGTGACGTCGCGCTTGCTCAGGCGAGCAAAGTCCATGTTGCTTTCAAGCAGGAAGTTCTGGACCACATGCAGGTCGCGCTCATAGTTGTAGACCGTGCGCGCAGAGTAGTTGTTGGCCTGGAGATGCAGCAGGAAATCATCCAGATGGGGGAGTGTCGCAGTGAACATGTGTCTGGCAATCATATCTGGACTGAGTATAAGAGATATTATACGCAGTTGTCAAGAGAAGGCAGGCATGGCTCCATGCACCCCAATGTTCGCTTCCACCACGGTACTTGGGGGCTTCCGACCAACGGTCACGCGCTGGTGCCTTTCGGCAGCGCTGGTGGATAGACAACAACCCGCGCCCTCCTGCAGCTGACTCTCGGAATTTGCGCGTTGTCCCAGCGCGCCCCGCACTTCTCCATCTGCTCCGCCGTCTGAGACCATGCCGCGATGCGCGTTGCCGCACGCATCTATACTGGGCCGGTCCCGCCGTCTCGATACCGGCCCGGGCTGGCGCCCGCCGCAACCATCTATCCGTCCTGCGGTCTCCTGGGTGTCCGAGGCCATGGCGCACTGCGGGGTCCGCGAATCGCCATACAGTGCCGGGGCCACGGTCAATGGCCATCAGTCCAGGGTCAGGCTGGATATCGTCCATCAGCCGCCCGGGTGCCGGAAAACGCATGCAGGAACCAGGTCGATGTGACCAATGAGTCATGGAAGGCTTGTTTCGGGCCATTTACGCGCATTTTCGGGGCATGCACGTTTGCAAACAGGCAGTGCCGACCGGGCCTGGGCCCCGGGCGCGTGTCCTGGACGCGGGACGGAGCTGCAGTCGGTACCCGGACACTGTCCGGCCCAGACCGTGTGGCCTCATCACGGCGGCGCCATCTACGCCGCCGACCGTCTTCCGGGCTTGGTCAGGGAACGGCGCCGACGCTTGGCCTTCAACCGTGCCGCGCCGGCCGGCGGGTATCCGGCGCGGAGGCAGGCCACCGGTGGGCCGCAGGGATTGGCGAGAAACGTGTCATGAAACGGAGCCGACGTGACCGTTTTGGTCATGGGGGGAGTGCTTGCGCGCCGTCTTGGCGCATTGTCGCGGGACGTGCGCCTTTGAGACGGCATCGCAGTCACTTGTGGTCCGGACTCCAACTGTGGGGCTTCTGTGCGTCCGGGCCCGCCAACCACTCGACCGACCGCTCTCGCCTAGAGGGCTCACGGCTCATCTCTGGTCCGCGGTCTGACCCCTGCCTGCGGGCCTGTGGACCTGCCCAGGGGGAGCGGCGATTCGGACGCTGCTCTCGCCAGTGCACGCGAGTAGCGGCGGCCGCCGGCGCCCAATTGGCAGAACCGACGCCGAGCGCTACTTCTTCTGTTCCTTGCTGTCTTTCGCGGCGCGTTTGGTACGCTGCTCTATCTCGCTTGCCCTGGCAAGCAGGTAGAGCATGGCGCCAAGTCATACAAGGAAGATTCCCACACCGATAGGCCCCGACCAGAACAGTACGAGGAAAAGAGTGTTTCCCATGTGCCAGCCCTCCGGTGCTCACACAGTGTGTCTTGCGGCAGAGTTCCGAATCGGCACTGAGCCTCCTGCTCAGGCGCGCTTCGGCATGCGCGTGGTTGACAGGGTATGAGGATTCTTGGAAGGGGCTCAAACTGCCGGGCAACAGTTCCATGTAGCTGCGGTCCGCCCGGAAGCTTCCGCGCCACGATTCGCCCGCATATCACGCAGGGATCTTCTGAGCATCCCCCATCCGTTTCATCTCGACATCCGCTCAATTGCGCGGATTCTACACCAGCGAAATCCTTCGAGCACGTCAATATCAACCCCCCGTACAGCCGGCCCGTCATGCTTCAGACAGCTTCCTGACTGGACCAGTCTGCCACTGTGAAGTGGGAGTCTTATGTCGCCTTCCTACTCCCGAGACATGCGGCGATTGGGGTTCCCGGGGCAGGGCCTGGCCATGGTGAACTTCCTCTTCTTCCGTTCGCACAGTAGCCAATACTGACGTTCTGGGTTAGAATTCACATACACAGGAGGTGGCGACACATGGGTGCGGAGGAAGTAAGAGCCTACCGGTCAGAGCGCAAACGCTTCATGGCTGCGTGGCAGCGAAGAGGAGACCGCAATACATACAGCCGGCTCCTGCCAAAGTGGTCAAAGGCAAAGGAAACCTGGGATTCCTTGACGCCGGATGAGCAGAAGCGGGAACCGGACCTGCCCCGCGAGCCAATGTAGCAACTATGTTACTCGCCGCCCGTAGGTGCGGGTACAATCAGTTCTTCGCAGCAATCAGGAGGCCAACTTGGAAACCAGGAAGCTCACAGTCGAGGAAATCGTCAGCCCCAGCACATTCCGGGGGAACGACGGTCAGACGTACGTGTTGCGCGGAGTTGCTGATACTGACGAAGAGCACCCGCGTTTCCCGCAGGCGAAGGCCTTTGTGGAGGATTGGCTTCTCAACACCGAGCTACATGTGGATGAGGAGACCATGCACGAATTGCCGGACGAACGCGCGCTCTTCGTCGATGCCTACAACACGTCTCAGGTGCTACTGAACACACCTATTGCGGCACACGTCGCTGGGATTTTCGCCGGCCACCCCATGGAAGGCGCCCGACCCGACTGACCGGCAAGGTCGGTCAGTCCTGAGCTAGGCCTTGCCTCTCAAGCGTATGTTGCTCGTGATGTTGACCTCGAAGGTCTGCGAGCAGTTGGGGCAGGTAATCTCCAGCGTGAGCGGTTTCTCCATGACGCGATGCACCAGCGAGGTCACGATCGAGTCAAGATTGTCGAGCCGGTCATCCAGCATCTTGACCCGCCGGCCAATCTGCTCGACATCTACCTGGCTCTGACTTGGGGCACTCGGACCTCGCTCACGCTTGGTCGCCAAGTCAGAGACCCCTCTCGATGACGCCGAGAGACTCGAGTTCAGACTTGTCCTGGTCTATGAGGGTCTCCACCTGTTCGGCCACGGTCTTCTCAAGGTATTTCCTGAAGGACTCCCGCGCGGCTGGAGAAGAGCGAACGGCTTTTTTCACCTGGTCCCACTCGTCGTTGATTATCTGACTTATCTGCTCCGGGGTGATGGGCTCATTCCCCTCAACCATGGTCTCCACGCTCTCAAGGACGCGGGACACCATCGTCCGCTTCAGTCTGTCGAAAGAGAAGACCTCCTCCCAGGAATAGGGCGTCTCGCGCTTTCTCTCTACCATTGCCAGTGACCTCCAGTCTGCTCCAGCTTGTCCCCTATGATAGGTACCGCCATACTGCGTGTCAAGGCATCGAGCGCAGTGTGGAGGCACCCATTGTAAGGCAAATCCTCTGGTGCTACATTATGCCGAAGCGGCGAAGTCGAAGGAGGCAGTAAATGCAAGAGGTGGAAGTCGGTAGAGTGACGGATTTCTTCGCCAAGCCTGTCGTAGCGGGCATTCAGGCCACCGGAATGCTGAAGTCCGGCGACTTGATACGCATTAAGGGGGCCACCACTGACCTTGAATTCGTCGTCGCCTCGATGCAGATCGAGCACGTCGCCGTCTCTGAGGCGAAGAACGGAGACCTCATCGGCATCAAGGTGCCGGACAGGGTCAGGTGCGGAGACCACGTCTACAAGGTTATCGAATAGCGCGCAGCAGGTTCGCCATCTCAATGGCGCCGAGCGAAGCCGCAAACCCGCGGTTGCCTTCTTTTGCGCCTGCGCGCTGGATGGCCTGCTCAAGCGTGTCCGCTGTGATGATTCCCTGCACGACCGGCAGTCCGAAGTCGAGTGAGACCTTCGCGATGCCCTTGTTCACCTCGGAAGCCACGTAGTCGAAGTGCGGCGTGCCGCCACGTATCACTGCTCCCAGACAGATGACCGCATCATATTGGGCCTTCTCGGCAAGCAGCTTGGCGACAAGAGGTATCTCCAGACAGCCGGGACACCATGCCACATCTATCCCGTCCTCCGGCACGCCGTGACGCTTGAGCCCGTCCTTCGCACCATCAAGCAGTCTGAGCGTTATCAGCTCATTGAACCTCGCGACGACTATGGCGAAGCGCAGTCCTTCGCCTGTGAGCATTCCCTCAAACGACCTGGCCATTCTTCTCCTCCTCGATGCCAAGCTGGTGCCCCAGCTTGTCTTGCTTGGTCTTCAGATACCTCGCATTGTGGGGGTTCGCAGGGACTATCACGGGCACGCTCTCTACTATCTCGATGCCATAGCTCTCGAGTCCGATGACCTTGCGCGCGTTGTTCGTGAGCAGACGGATCTTATGCAGTCCGAGGTCCGCAAGTATCTGCGCCCCTACCCCGTAGTCGCGCAGGTCCGCAGGGAACCCGAGCGCCAGGTTTGCCTCCACAGTGTCCATGCCCTGGTCCTGCAGTTCGTACGCCCGCATCTTGTTGTGCAGACCGATGCCCCTGCCCTCCTGCCGCATGTACAGGAGTACCCCGCGCCCCTCTTCGTTTATTTTCTCCATCGCAAGACTTATCTGCTCGCCGCAGTCACACCGGCGGCTCCCGAATACATCCCCGGTCAGGCACTCACTGTGAACGCGAACCAGCACGGGGTTGCCGTTCACGATGTCTCCTTTCACCAGCGCGACGTGCTCATTAGTATCCACGCTGCTGCGGTACGCGATGGCGAGGAATTCACCGTATCTCGTCGGCAGCTTCGCCTCTGCTACGCGAGTGACGAGCGACTCGTGGCGGCAGCGATACGCGATGAGGTCCCTGATAGTGACTATCTTGAGCCCGTGCCGCTCCGACATCTCCTCAAGCTGAGGCAACCGCGCCATCGTGCCGTCGTCGTTCATGATCTCGCAGATGACGCCTGCGGGCTTAAGTCCAGCCAGCCTCGCGATATCGACAATCGCCTCGGTGTGCCCGGCGCGGGCCAGCACACCCCCTTCCCTGGCGCGTATCGGAAAGATGTGGCCCGGCCTTGCCAGGTCACCCGGTTTGCTGTCCGGCGCAAGGGCGGTCGCTATCGTTGTCGCCCTGTCCTCAGCGGATATGCCGGTGGATACGCCTTTCTTGGCCTCGATGGACACGGTGAAGGCCGTGCAGTTCTTGGAAGTGTTGTCCTGCACCATGAGGGGAACCGCTAGTTGATCAAGCCGCTCCCCGGTCATCGGGAGGCAGATAAGACCGCGGCCCTCCTTCGCCATGAAGTTGATGGCATCTGGAGAGACCTTCTCCGCTGCTATGGCCAGGTCACCTTCATTCTCCCGGTTCTCGTCGTCGACAATGACAACAAATCGGCCTTGCCTGATATCTTCTATAGCGTCTTGAATACGTGCCAGCATGCTTGCAGTACTACCTCACATGAATCCATGTTCTTGCAGCAGCTCCCAGGTCAAACCCTGGCTCTGCCCCTGCCCTTGCTGAAGGCGCTCGATGTAACGCGCGAGCACGTCTACCTCCAGGTTCACGATATGCCCCGAACGCGATTCCCCCAGCGTTGTCTGCTCACAAGTATACGGCACAAGGGACACCGCGAACGAACTGTCCTCGAGCCTGGCCACCGTGAGGCTGACACCGTCCACGGCGATCGAGCCCTTCATGGCCACGTAGCGCAGGATGTCGGCCGATGTCTCGATGGTCATGATGGTGGCCGCTTCCTCGGAGACCATTGACACCACACGTCCGACGCCGTCGACATGGCCGAGCACAAAGTGCCCGCCGAGCCGCGTGCCTGGAGTAACGGCGCGCTCGAGGTTCACCCGGTTGCCGGGAGTCAGAGACCCGAGCCTGGTGCGACGCAGGGTCTCTGGCATGACGTCTGCTGTGAAAGAGGCGGAATCCACCCGGATAACGGTCAGACACGCACCACTCACCGAGATGCTGTCGCTGACTCTGGTGTTCTCGAGGACCGAATACGCTCCAACCGTGATACTGCGGGCACCGACCTCGTGGACCGTGCCGAGTTCCTCGACTATTCCGCTGAACATGGCCTGGGAGACGCCGTCCTTACGTAGCCGCTGACGAGCACATTGTCCGCGAAGTTCTTCACCTCAACGCGGTCCAGAGAGAGCGCTTCCTGGACGGTCAGAGCACCGTCTCCGCCTACGGCGGTCCGTCCCTCGCTGCCTCCAATAATCATCGGGGCGATGAACGTGAGCACCTTGTCAATGAGCCGATGGTCAAACGCATATCCCAGGAGTTCGCTGCCACCCTCAAGGAGAACCGTGGTGATTCCGCGCTCTCCGACGACCCTCAAGAGTGCCTCGAGGTCGACAAGGCCGTTGCTGCCAGGCACCCCCAGCACTTCCACGTCCAGGGCCTCCAGCTCGGCTCTCTTTTCTGCATCGTAGGGCTCCATGCATGCCACCAGAGTGCGGCCAGGCTCAGTGAACGTCCGGGAGTTGATGGGCGAACGGCCGATCCCGTCTGCAATGATGCGAAGCGGTTGCCTGGCCGTGCACCCGCTGCGGCCGCAGCAACCCCGTGCCGTCAGCCGTGGGTCGTCCGTGATAAGCGTGTTCACGCCAATCATGATAGCGTCCACCGTGTGCCGCACCCCATGCACGAAGCACCTGGCCTCTTCATTGCTTATCCAGTGCGAGTGGCCACTGCGGGTGGCGATTTTTCCATCAAGGCTCATCGCGAACTTCGCAGTCACGAAGGGTAGTCCCGTCGTGACGTGCTTGAGGTAGGCCTCGTTGATATCACGCGCCTCGGCCTCGCGAGCGCCCACGTAGGTCTTTATGCCGGCCCCGTTCAACTCGGCGATGCCGCCGCCGCACACCAATGGGTTCGGGTCAACGAGGGCGATGTGGACATCGGTCACCCCTGCCTCGATGATGGCACGGGTACACGGTGGAGTCCTTCCGAAGTGACAGCAAGGCTCAAGAGTCGAGTACAGCGCAGAGCCGCGTGCGTTTTCCCCCGCCTGTTTCAGCGCCATCACCTCGGCGTGATGACCGCCGGCAGGCTGCGTGTACCCCATCCCAACCACCTTCCCATCCTTCACCACCACCGCGCCGACCGCGGGATTGGGACTGGAATACCCACTGGCGAGCCTCGCCAGAGACAGTGCACACTCCATGTGGTCGGGAGAAGCCATCGCTGTAATAGTGCTCCTATCGAGAGCGCTTCACGGCGCACTCACGGGCCAACTATCAGGAAGTCAAGGAAAGATATATCGCACGTTTGGCAAAGTCAAACTGGGCGATACCCGAGGCGCGCTCACGGGTCACACCTTCAGGAGCTTCTCGA
>JAUVYD010000201.1 GCA_030603265.1 Dehalococcoidia bacterium | reverse complement strand
GGAGCTCCCGTATGACTTCCTGCACCGGCCACGCGGGCCGGTCTGGCCGGTCGGAACCCATCGCTTCGGCGACGTCACACACGCCGAGGATTCTCACCTCCAGACTGAGTTCGGGGCCCTTCATCCCGTCCGGGTAGCCGCTGCCATCCAGTCGCTCGTGATGCCTCAGCGCCATCTCCGCCACCGGCCACGGCAGGTTCGCCTCTTTCAGGATGTCATATCCTCTGCGAGGATGCGCCCTGATGATATTCCATTCCTGTTCGGTAAGCCTCCCCGGCTTGGTGAGAATCGTGCTCGGCACGCTTAGCTTTCCGATGTCGTGGAGGAGCGCCCCAATGTAGAGGCCCTGCAGCCGGTCATCGTCCATGCCAAGCTCCCGGCCCACGAGGTCCGCAAGGCGGGCCACGCGACGCTGGTGGCCTGAGGTATAGGGATCGAGGCATTCCATCGAGCGCGCCATCGTCTCCGCAAGGTCAATGAACGCCTCATGGAGACGGTCCTGTGCCTTTCGATAGTCAGTCATGTCACGGTAGATGGCAAATCCGCCGGTCTTCTTGCCGTCAATAATGACGCCTGCCCCCAGGATAGAGACCGGGAATGCGCTTCCATCGGCCCGTCTTCTCATCGTATCGAGGAGGGAGACGCTACCGCGCAGTGTCCTGCGCGTCGACTCCCGGGCTTCCTTCTCAAGACCTTTCGGCACTATGAGGTCGTCCGTCTTCCTGCCGACCACGTCTTCACGCCGGTAGCCAAACAACCTCTCAAAAGCGGGGTTCACATCGATGACCGCGCCCTTGAGGTCAGCCGAGACAATGCCTTCCGGCGAGTTGGCGAAGAGAGCCCTGAAGTGCTCCCGCTGACGCCTCACCTCCAGTTCCATTCGCCGCCGCTCGGTGATGTCACGAGTGAGGCTCTGGTAGGCAACCGTATCCCCGTGCTCGTCCTTCCGCGCTACCACAGTCCGCTGGCAGTCCACTACCGTGCCGTCCTTCCTCTTGAGACGCACCTCTTCCTCAACCGATCCGGTCTCGGCCATCCTGCGCAGGAAGTCCTCGCGGTCCTGCGGATTCGCGTAGAAATCAACCGCATTGAGACCCGGCAGTTCATCGCGGGAATAGCCGAAGAGGTCGAGCCACGCCTGGTTGGCCTCAACATGGTAGCCGTCGGACGCAGTGATATGGATGGCGTCCATCGCCTGCTCAAACAGGGCCCGGTACTTCTCCTCGCTGTCCTTCAGGGCCTGCTGAGCGAGCTTCTGCACAGTCACGTCGCGCACCAGGGCGAACTCAAGCTCCCACCCCCCGGACTTGACATAGGAGCCGGCTATCTCCACGGGGAACGTCGTCCCGTCCTTGCGACGATGCAGGGACTGGAAGTTCTGTGCCCGGTGTTTCTTCAGCCTGTCCCAGTGGGCTTGCCGGGTGCCGGACGGACAGTCCGGGTCGACATCTGCGACCGTCATCCGCAACAACTCGTCACGCGTGTAGCCGAGGCTGGCACACGCGGAATCGTTTGCGTAGAGGAAACGGCCTTCCGGAGTGATACCGTACACGGACAGATGAACGGCATCCAACGCGCTCCTTGCGAGCCAAGCGCCGCTCGCGCTCTCGCGACCATCCGGCATCGTTCCAGAACGATGCGCCGACCGACTTGTGCGAGAACCCCGATCCTTCTGCCCGTCCTTCTCGTCCATCGGCCGCCCACTCAGCCCGTGGCTTCTTCCGCCACCATGCGCTCGAGCACATCCGTCACCTTGTGGAACTCGCCCGACTTGTCGAAGAAGTAGTCCGCTCCTGCCTCCATGCACTTCTTGCGGTACTGCGGATAGGGGTAGTTGGTCAGCATGATAACGGTGGGCGGATTCTCGTGTCGCTTGATCCTCTCCAGTATCGCTATCCCGTTGCCGGCAGGCATCCGGATGTCGAGTACGGCGACGTCAGGCTTGCTCCTGGAGATACCCTCTATTCCTTCCTCGGCACTCTCGGCTGAACCCACCACTTCCACCCCCTCCACCTCCGACAGGAGCGCCACCAGCCGCTCTCTCACCAACGCAGAGTCATCGACAACAAATACCTTCATCTCTCTCGCCCCCTACCCACTGCGCGCACTCCATCGAGTCCGCGTTCATCGTAATTATGTTCGCGTCGGACAGAACCCGCCATCAGTCTTGTCCCCAACTGCATGTAGGCATTGTGCGCTTCTTTCTGCAGGCATTTGTCCTACATTGCCTCAGTCAAACAATCCGTGCGTGATGGCGTAGCGTATAACCTCAGCGTTATTGTGCATGTTCATCTTCCGCATCAGGCGCGACCGGAAGGTGCTGACGGTCTTTGGGCTGAGCACCAATTCGGCCGCAATCTGCCCAACAGTCTGTCCCGCGGCAAGGCGGCGCAGCACTTCGTATTCGCGGTCCGAGAGAGTCTCGTGGGGCTCTCTGTCAGCGCCTCTCTCAAGGCCCATCGCAAGCTTCTCCGCAAGAGAGCCGCTCACATACTTGTGTCCATCAGCTACGCGGCGCAACGCGGCAACAAGTTCACCGGGGGCGCTCTCCTTCGTCAGATATCCGGAGGCGCCTGCCCTCATCACGCGGACGGCATACTGGTCTTCGGAGTGTATGCTGAGCACGAGAATGTAGACCGCGGGGTACTCACGCCGTATCTGCTTGATGACCTCGACGCCGCTCATCCCGGGCATGGAGAGGTCAAGGACGACGACATCCACTCCTCCACCACGCAGCCTTTCCAGCACTGCCGCCCCATCCGCGGCTTCCGCCACGATCTTCATGCCAAACGTGTCCGCGAGTATCTGCTTCAGTCCCTGGCGCACAACCGCGTGATCATCAGCAACAAGCACTCTCACCATGACCTGCATACCTCCGTTTCCTCCCTCATTCTGCTGCATTCACGGGCGTGTTTCAAGCCCCCGCTCCTTCGTGATGAAGGTGTACGATTCTGTCCGCCCCTGACTGTTCAGCGGGGATGTCCGCGTACAGGAGATGGTGAGGTTGAACAGGAAGGGGCGGAAGAGGCAGGAGGCCACGAGTCCGATCATTGCAGAGCACGTTGCACGTGCCCGCGGATAGGAGCGTAGTCTGCTGTAGGGGCGGACCTCCGTGTCCGCCCGGGAGAGGGGTGTCGGTCCCAGACGTAGGGGCCTGGCATGCCTGGCCCGTCGCCTGGTCGTGACACAACGGTCGAGAATTCACCACAACCCTGGAGGAATCACTGCCCTACGGGCGACGCATGCATCGCCCCTTGTATCTTGGTGTACAGTCTCCCGAGGATGTCGCGGGAGAGGGGAATCAGGGTCGCCCCTTAGGCGTGAGAGCCTGTTGCGTAGATTTCGATCCCCTCTCCCTGGCGCCAGTCCCAAGGCCGGACGGTATCTT
>JAUVYD010000123.1 GCA_030603265.1 Dehalococcoidia bacterium | reverse complement strand
CCGATGCCTGTACGCATACGTGATGGCAATCACAATCAGGAAGGCGATGAGACACAGAAGCGGCGCCCAGAAGGTCAGAGTCGGCACAGTGTTCATTATTGTCTATCCACCTCCCATGACCGCGCCGATGTATCCGGCCTGATTGAGAAGCGCATCTGCAGCCGGGTAGACGATTGTGTTGACCACAAGGCTCGGGAACAGGCTGATGAACAACGTTGCCCCCGCAAGAATCCCCATCCCAAGCTTCATCGAGAGTGGGACCTCGCGCACTTCCTTGTACTCCGGCAATTCCGGACCCGTGAATGCGGACTGGAATACCTTTGTGAAGGAGGCGAGCGTCATGATTGAGACCATCATGGCTATGATGGTGAGCATCGGGTTGAGCTGATAGGATGCCTCGTAAATCATCAGCTTCGATGCGAAGCCGTTGAGCGGCGGCACGCCGGAGATGGCCAGGGCGCCGATGAGGAAGAACGCGCAGGTCCACTTCATGTTGCGGCCCATGCCCCCCATCCTGTTCAGGTTGCGTGTGCCCAGTCGGAAGAAAAGGGCTTCGCCCGTAAGAAGGAGAAGTCCTTTGAAGAACGCGTGGTTCATGACGTGGAACAGCCCCCCGGCAACTGCCTCCCTGCCGTAGGCGGCCAGAGCCTGCGGGTCGCCAAGGACAGCGATGCCGACGCCGACGCCAAGCAGCATGTAGCCGCCCTGGGAGATGACGTGGTAGGCCATCAGCCGCTTCACATCTGTCTGCCGGAGCGCCATCGTAACGCCGACGAACATGCTGAGGAGGCCTGCGATGATTATCAGCCACCCGATCGTCGCGACGCTCATCTTCACGCCGTAGAGGGTGAACGCAACCCGGAACATGGTTGACATGCACGCGAGGGTCGCGGCGTAGATCATCGGGCTCGTACCTGCGGGTGCGGGTGTGTAGGTGTCAGGCACCCACCAGTGGGAGGGTACGCCACCGCTCTTTGTCAGCAGAGCGACGATGAGCAGCGCGAGAGCTATCTTGTCAAGCGCCGTGTACTGCATCACATCTGCGATAGCGGCGATGTTGAGCAGGTTGTACTGCCCGTAGAAGAGGCCGGTGGCAAGGAGCACCATCAAGGCCGCCACAGTCGACACGATGAGGTACTTGAAGCCGCCTTCAACCGCATCGATGAACCTGGTCCTGAAGGCAGCAAGCGCGGCGCCTGATATCGACAGAATCTCAAGGAACACGAACAGGTTGAACAGGTCGCCCGTGAACTGAATCCCGAGCATGCCGACAGTCAGGAGGAGCAGGAGCGTGTAGAAGCGGTCCTGGCCTGTCTCATGCTTCATGCATGAGATCGAGTAGATGGCTCCCGCCAGCGCGACGGTGGCCGAGATGATTCCCATGAACACGCCGAGGCCGTCGACCTCGAGCACGATGCGGACGGGCACCATGTAGTGCTCCGGTATTGCGAGAGACGGTGACACGGCGCCGAGGGTGTAGAGGTGGATTCCATTCGCGTAGATGTCGCGTGCCAGGACGAGCACGAGGAATTCTACGAAGGCTAGAACGACGACCACGAAGACGTTGCGGGTCCTGGCGCCGAGCTTGCCGACCAGCGGTGTGAGAAAGGCCGCAAACAGCGGGATGGCGATTGCCAGTATCGAAGAGTGAGCAGTCAATGCGTCCAAGTCGCTTAGCCTTTCACCTTCCGGGACTTCTCGGCATCTGTCTCGCCGGTGTGGCGGTAGATGAGCATGATCATCGAGAGCATCAGCGCCGTCGTAGCTACTCCGATGACGATGCTGGTAAGCGTGAGGGCCTGGGGGACGGGCAGCACCATCAGAGTGCCGGGGGCGTTCGTGAAGATGGGTGCAACCCCTCCCTCTCTGTAGCCAAGTGTCACGAGGAACAGGTTCACGGCTGACTCGAGTATCACGACACCCATGACAACTTTGATGAGGTTTCGCTGCGACATCATGATGTACAGCGCAACGCATATCAGCGCGGCCACGGCAAGGAACGGGATGTTGGCCAGGAACTCACTCATTCGTCTTCACCCTGCTTCGAGGAAGCAAGCGCCATTACCAGCACGATAGCTGAGAGGCCGGCGATGACCTTCATGCCGACGGCCACGTTCATTAGCGGGATCGTCCCTCCGGTCCAGATGTCTCCGGGATTTGGCCCGAATGCCGGCACATGTCCGAAGATGGGCGATCCTACAAGGAAGTTGTAGAAGAAGGCCGTCGCAAGCCCTGCGAACGCAAGTCCGATGAACAGGAGGCCGCCGCCACTCTCCAGCATGGAGAGTTGGTGCTCCTTGAGGAACTGCTCAACCCGGCCCGCACCGAATGCCACGATGAGGAGCGCCACGCCGGATGCGAACACAGCTCCCCCCTGGAAACCGCCACCGGGGGTGATATGCCCGTGCATGATGACGTACAGGCCGAACAGCAGGATCGCCGGCGTGAGAAGCTTGGCCACCGTTCGCACGATCTTTGACATCAGTCGGAGGCCTCGTCCTTTCGCTTTCGGAAGAGCATGACTACAGCCGTAGCCGCTGCGAACAGTATCGTCGCTTCACCGAGCGTGTCGTAGCCCCTGTAGTCGAAGACAACCGCCGAGACGGCGTTGTTCGCACCGGTCTCCTGCTGCGAGTGCTCAATGATGTAGTCGTCCATCGCTGAAGGCGGTTCGCCGAACGGGCGAATGGTCACAGCAGCCGCGAAGAACATCACCCCGAAGGCAATGAGTGTCAGGCCTATTGCTACTTTTCTCAACATGGCTTCTATGTGCGCTTCGTCGCGCGTATCGCTATCACGAAAATGGCCGTTGTTATGGCCGCTCCTATGCCCGCCTCCGCTATGGCCACGTCAGGGGCCTGCAGGAGGTAGAACTCGAGGGCCAGGAGCAGACTCAGCGCCGCCAGCGCGATGACCGCGCTGATGAGGTCCTTGAAACGTGCGACCAGCACAGCGCACACGACGATGAGCAGTGGAACTATGGCGTGGAGGACCTGAAGCTCAATCATTGAACTTCGCATCCTCGAGGTCGTCTACGACTGCCTGTACGGGCTTGATCCCGCTGCGGTGCCCGGCCCGGGCAATGGCGTGAGCGCCGGTCGGGTTTGTAACGAGAATCGCTGCCAACGCGATTGCCGCGTGCAAGGCGAGAACCGAGTCCGGCGAGCCCCAGCCGCCATCTATCCATGCTGCGACCGACTGCAGGACGACCGCGCCTATCAGGAATATGGAGCCGAACGTCGTGCACTTCGTGCCCGCGTGGAGGCGTGTGTAGAAGTCAGGGAACCGTAGCAGTCCCACGCCCGCCATCAGGTTGAAGAACAGCCCGATGCCGATGAGTACGTAAGTGATGATATCCAGCATCTAGAACTTGCCCTTCTCGATGTACTTGGCGATGAAGAGCGTTGCGACGAAGGAGAGGAGCGCATAGACGATTGCCACATCGATATAGATGACTTCGCGGAAAGCGGCGCCAAGCAGGACCATCGCCACAACGACAATGGTGTTGACGGTATCAAGTCCGACGATTCTATCCGGAACCGTGGGGCCGATGGCGACCCGCACGAGCGCGATGGCGATACACACCCCGAGGAAGACCACCGCCGGAAGCCAGCTCACCCTGCTATCCTCCTGGCCCACTCGGGGAAGCCTCCGCATATCAGGGTGTAGTCGCGCGGAGTCTGCGCCAGAACGCTCTCGTCCACGTTTATCCAGTGGACATAGAGGTCGTTGGTCTTCTCCTCCACTTCGACGCTCAGCGTCCCGGGCGTGAGTGTTATCGAGTTCGCGAGCAGAGTGATGCTCGCATCATTAGTCAGTTTGGGGGAGATGCGGACAATCCCCGGTTTGATGCGCCCGGTAATGACCCTGTAGGCAACGTCGAGGTTGGCCTTTGCCATGGCCCAGAAGAACGGTCCGACCAGGTAGATGACAAGAAGGGCACAGCGTCGAGGACTGAGCAACCGGACCCAGTCTCCCTTGAGCACATCCCTGGTCAGTGCGGCCACGATGAGCGCGAGGAGAACTCCGAGCGCAAGCTCCTCGAGGCTCCAGAGGCCGACGGCGCCGCTTGCGGTTGTGAGAAACAGGTAGAGAAGGAAGCTCGCGACTGTGGTGGCCACAAACCGGGTCATGAAGCGAGGCATACCCCTTCGAGGCTTGCAGATGCGTGATGTGTGGGGTGCAGGTAGCCCTCTGCAGTGCTGAACACTTGTCTCCCGGCCTCATGCCGGGTCACTGCTGTGCTATCCATGTCGGGCATAATCAAATGGGGCCTGGAGAAGCTTGGGAAGCTGTGCAAGTATACACTTCGAAGTCGGGCAGTTCCAGCACTCAGGTGAGATGCTTGACGCTGGCGAAGCGTCCGACTACTATTTCCCAACTGTTTTGAGGCAAGGAGGAGGGTACATGTCTAATCTACGTATTACCGACATCAAGGCTATCATGTGTGGGCCATTGCCCATCACCAAGGTCTACACCAATGAAGGCATCACCGGACTTGGCGAGAACGTGGTCAGCAACCCGGGAATTCTCAGGGCCCAGGTGGAGATGCTGAAGGGAATACTGGTTGGTCAGGACCCGTTCAACATCGAGTGGCTCTGGATCAAGATGATGAACCAGACATCGTTCTCATATATGAACTCGCTCATCAGCGCCGTGGATTGCGCGCTGTACGACATCAAGGGCAAGGCACTCGGGGTTCCGGTCTACGAGTTGCTCGGCGGCCTGTACCGCAGACATATTAGGCTCTATCCTCATCTCCGCGGTACGTGGAACTCCTTCCCTGACCCCACCCAGGATGATCTCTTCTCCGAGCCCTGGGGCGAGATCGAATACACGCCTGAGCAGCTCGGCCAGCACGCTAAGGAGCTGGTGAACGAGGGCTACACGGCTATGAAGTTCGACCCGTTCAGACCCGGCAGGGATGGGTACCACGGCTACCGCCCTGACGAGATTGATGCGGTGGTGGACCGCGTCGCTGCTATCCGTGAGGCGGTGGGTCCCACAGTGGACCTCATGGTGGAGTGTCACGGCAAGTTCAATGCCGGTACTGCTATCAAGATTGGCAAGAAGCTCGAGCAGTTCGACCTTTTCTGGTACGAGGAACCCGTGCCCGTAGGCATGGTCACTTCCATGAAGAAGGTGTCCGACCACGTCAATATCCCGATAGCGGCATGCGAGCGGCTGAACAGCAAACTCGAACTCAAGGAGTACTTGGAGGCGGGAGCTGTTGACGTCGTCATGTTCGATG
>JAUVYD010000163.1 GCA_030603265.1 Dehalococcoidia bacterium | reverse complement strand
CGGCTGCCCCAGAACTGGGAGGCCTACGTGGCCAAGATGAATGCCAAGGACGAGCCCGTGTTGCTGAACGCAGGCAGCTTCTTCGGCTTCCTGCGCGAGTGGATGGGGCTTGAGCCACTGCTGTTCGCCTTCCACGATGAGCCGGCGCTCATCGAAGACATGATGGACACCCTCTGCGACCTCGAAGTCGAGTGCCTAACGACAGTCCTGCAGGACATTCACGTCGACGCCGCCACTTTCTGGGAAGACATGGCGTTCAAGACCGGGCCCTTGATTTCGCCGACCATGTTCCGCCGTTTCATGATGCCCCGTTACAAGGTCATCACCGAGCTGCTCCGCTCGAAGGGGGTCGACGTCATCTTCGTAGATAGCGACGGAAACCTCAACCACCTGATACCACTCTGGATTGAGAGCGGCGTCAATTTCTTCTGGCCCCTGGAGTGTGCCGCAGGAAACGACGCCGTCGCGCTGCGAAAGAAATACGGCACGGATGCCATTCTGGGCGGAAACATCGACAAGCGCGTCCTTCTCAAAGGCAAGGACCTCATACGCGAGGAAGTGATGTCCAAGGTCCCATACCTCCTGGAGACAGGCGGCTACTTCCCGTCAGTGGACCATTTCGTGCCGCCGGATGCGCCTTTCGAGAACTTCCTCTACCTCCTCAACACGTTGAGGGAGGTTGGGGGCCTTCCGCCGCTGCCTTCCGCCGTGGAGTAGTCGGGTAGCGCTGCAGCGCTTCAAGCATCGCGTACATTCGCTCGTACGCGTCGCCCGCTCTCTCGTCGACTGAGCCCAGCTCCTTCCCAAGAGAGTTGAACTCCTCGAGAAGGCCATCACGGTCTCCGTCCCGCACCAGGTGTGAAAAGTGAGCGGCGCTCGATTCCAGTGCGGACGCGACGGAGGGGGCAGTAGGAAAAGCTGCCAGCAGCGTACTGTACAGGTCGCTCCCCACACCGAGCATGCTCTCTGTCAGTGCCATCAGCACCTCGAGAGAGGTTCCACTAACCTCACGAGCCTCCGCGAGACGCCCGGTGCCGAGAATGGTCCTTGCCACAACCGCAACGACCAGCGCCGGGATAAGCAGAACAACCGCCATGACTTCATCGTGTCTATCGGGAGTCATCGTCACGACGTGGGCGCCTTGCGGCTCGATATAGCGCTGCACTCTGGCCGCCAGCTCGCGGCTCTGCTCACCGGCAGGCGTCAGAACGACGTTGTGCCCCGCCAGGCTGTCGGCACCCGCCCCGAACATGGGATGCACCCCGAGGAACACTGCTTGCGGCAAGTGCATCTCCGCCGCCTTCTGGGGACGTCCCTTGAGCGAACTGAGGTCGATGACCGCCTGTCCCTCGCGAACGTGGGCTGACAGCTCTCGCATGGCCGGCTCGACCGCATCAACCGGCACCGCGATGATGACTACATCAGCACCACCTACGTCCCCGAATTGGGCGACGCGACAGCGCTTCATGCTACCTGCAAGCCGTTCCACCTCATCGCGCCGCGCATCCACAAGCAACAGGTCGTGGCCCTGCTCGTGCAGCAATGCAGCAAACCAGCTTCCCATCTTGCCGGCCGCCCCGACTATCGCGATGTTCATGCTCTTTGCCAAACCGACTTCGCCTTTGGATAGGACCCGAGCACCCGAATGAACAGGCAGTGCTTCATGAGACTCTCGAGTGCCTCTGCAAAATGCGGTTCCTGGCTGTGCCCTTCGAAATCCAGGTAGAAGTTGTATTCCCACGGCTTCTGCCGCGTCGGGCGCGACTCTATCTTCGTGAGGTTCACCCCTCGCTCTGCGAAGGCCCGGAGCGCCTCGTACAGCGTTCCAGGCCCGGAATCATGCTTCAAGGAGAAGACAATCGATGTCTTGTCAGTGCCGGACGGGGCCACGTCCCGCTTCGAGAGGATGAAGAACCTCGTGTAGTTGTTCCTGTTGTCCTCGATACCTGACGCCACGACATTCATGCCGTATAGCTCGGCCGCGCGCGCGCTTGCCACCGAGGCGACACCAGTGGCGCCCGGTTCGCCGAGCATCTTCACGCTCCCCGCCGTGTCGTAGGCAGGAATCAGCTCGCAGCCCAGGTGCGACAGGAAAATACGGCACTGCCCGAGGGCCTGCGGATGAGAGTGCACCTGCCGGATATCGCCGAGTGTCACGCCCGGCGCTGCGATGAGGCAGTGGACGATGCGCAATGCCGTTTCGCCGCAGACACGAACGTCATGCTCCAGAAAGAGGTCGTAGACCCTGCTGATGCTCCCCTCCGAGGAGTTCTCCACGGGAACGATACCGAAGCGCGTCTGCTCCTCCACCACGGCACGGAACACGTCGTCAAAGCTCTCGCAAGGGCGTGTCGAGACAGACCTGCCGAAGAAATCCAGGGCCGCCTGCTCGCTGAACGCCCCCGGCTCGCCTTGAAATGCCACCGTCGTGTGTTGCACCGACTTGGAAGTCTCGATTACGCGCTCATAGATTCGCTCGACATCACGCTCATCCACATCCATCTCAGAGGCCATCTCCCGCACTCTATCCAGCACCCGCCGCTCACGCGCGGCGTCAAGCACCGGCAGTCCGCTGCGTTCCTTCTCTTCTCCGATGGCCCGCGAATACTTCAGCCTGTCGCTCAACAGGCGCACAATCTCCCTGTCGGTGGCGTCGATGCTCTGCCTCAATTCCTCGATGCTCATTTCACACACTCCGGTATCAGGCCACCCTGCAGGCCGAGGTCGCACAGCACCACCGCCACCATCGCTTCAACCACCACCACCGCCCTCGGAACGATGCAGGCATCGTGCCTTCCCGATATTGCCAGCTCTGCGTCCTGCCGTGTCTTCAGATTCACACTCCTCTGTTTGACGGACACGGACGGTGTTGGCTTGATGGCTGCTCTGACGACAATCGGCATGCCCGTCGTGAGCCCTCCAAGGATGCCTCCCGCATCGTTCTTCGTTGTCACAACCCGGTCGCCTTCGATGGTGAAAGGGTCGTTCGCCTGCGAACCTCTCACGGCGCTCAACCCGAAGCCCCCACCAAACTCGACCGCCTTGACAGCCGGTATGGCAAAGAGGGCGCGCGCAATCTCGCCATCCACAGTTGAGAACACCGGCTCGCCGATGCCGACCGGCAGGTCTGTGACCACGCACTCGATGACGCCGCCGACGCTGTCGCCGTCAGCCCTTGCATCTTCAATCTCTCGTTCCATCGCTGTCGCAGCCGTGCCGTCACAGCAGGAGAGCGCATTCATGCGGCAGGACGCCCGCGCCGATTCGACTCCCATCCCGGATGCCCGCACACGTCCTATCTGGACGGTGTGCGCGAAGACCTCAACGCCGCAGCCGGCAAGGACAGCCTTCGCCACGGCGCCCGCCATGACAAAACCGGCCGTGATGCGCCCGGAGAAGCGGCCTCCACCCCTGGGGTCATTCATGCCGCCATATTTCACGCCTGCGGGATAGTCCGCGTGCCCCGGCCGCGGTATGTCTACAAGCGCAGCGTACGCATCGGACTGGACGTTCTTGTTCTCCACAAGCATGCAGATGGGCGCACCGGTTGTGTGGCCTTCAAGCACGCCCGAGAGAATCCTCGCGTTGTCGGGCTCACGGCGCGAAGTCGCGCCCGGCTGGCCCGAAGGCCGTCGCCGATCGAGTTCCTGCTGCACGCCCTCGCGACTGAGCTGCACACCCGCCGGACAGCCGTCAATGACGACGCCCACGCACTCTCCGTGGCTCTCGCCGAAACTCGTCACGCGGAACAGCGTTCCAAGGCTATTGCTCATCTAGTTGCACCTCTACGCCCAAGCGTTGCAGCTCTGCCCAGAACTCAGGATAGGTCTTATTCACGCACTCAGCGCCCTCCACAACAACGTCACCGACAACGGCGCCGAGCGCCCCAAATGCCATCGCAATCCTGTGGTCGCCTGCTGACGATACCACAGCCCCACCGGCGCCGCCACCGTGCACAGAGATATGGTTGTCCCCGACCTCGACAGCGACGCCCATTCGCTGCAGTCCCTCGGCCATGGCCGCCACCCTGTCGGACTCCTTGTCCCGGGCCCGGGCCACTCCCGTGAGGGTGGTGACATCCTCCGCGGCTGCCCCGAGCGCCGCAGCCACCGGCAGCAGGTCAATCGCCCCGGAGAGGTCCGCCCACACGGCCTTCAAGCGGGAGCGCCGCACCCTGAGCCCTTCAGCACTCATGGTCAGACTGACATTCATATCACGCAGCAGGTCCACTATCACAGCGTCGGCCTGAAGGCTGGAGGGGTTCAGCCCGGCAACTGTCACATCACCCGCGAGAGCGCCCAGCGCCAGCAGCGCCGCTGCGCCCGACCAGTCTCCTTCAACGACATAGCGCTGCGGGGTGTAGCCGCCGGGCAGAACGCTGAAGGAGCGCGCGTCAGCGCTCGCCCGCACGTCCGC
>JAUVYD010000044.1 GCA_030603265.1 Dehalococcoidia bacterium | reverse complement strand
GCGTGGCCACTCCGAACGGAATGAAGTACTCCATGGCCATGACGCTGTACTTGGAGTAGAACTGACGCTCGGTGTACTCAGGTATCATCTTGAGTCCCAGTGCGGACATGAGTGCCTGCTCTTCTCTGTAGAAGGCAATCTGGACACGCGAGACGGCAGGGCTCATCCCGTGCTTGTAGAGATTGCCACTCGCCCTTGGGCACAAGGATATCTTCCACCTGAGAGACCTCCATCGCGACTACATTGAGGATCGAACCGGGTACATGCACCAGCGGATTCGCATTCGCGAAGCCGACTCCTATGACTGTCTCAGCCCGAATGAACTCAGACACTCCTCCAAAGATAGGCAGGCCGCTGACTTCCTCGATGAACTGGTCGGCGTCGCAACTTGGCAGGGTGTCGTAGATCTGGTTTGCCTCCCGTATCGCGAGGTGTACGTGGCCAGGGCTTGACAGGCGCGTGCCGTAGGGCGCGGAATGCCAGGCGCCAACCACGATGTCAACCGTCCGGCCGGATTTGCGCAGCATGTCGCGCAACATCAAGGAGCCGAAATTGTCAGGGAAGATGTTGACGATCTGGCCATCCTCGAGATGGGGAATCATCTCCTCGAACATCCTGGGGTGTGCCATCGCGGGGACTGTGACCACCACGATACCCGCGCCTTTCATCGCCTTGCCTATGTCCGTTGTGACCATCGCCAATTCGGCGATCCCCGTGCGCTTGAAGTCCTTCAGGTTCGACTGGCCTCCGGACAGCTCGATCTTCTTCGTCTGCAGTACGTCTGCAAGACTCCTGGGGGCGAACTCGGGGAAATCGAAAAGACGAACCTCATAGCCGGCCAAGGCGAAGTCAGCCGCCTCCGTCTGGCCGATGTTGCCGCCGCCGAGGATTGCGACACATTTGAGCATGGCATCTCCTTTTCTCATCTGCTAACCTACCTGTCTGTAGTGATTCACACCATCTAGTTCAACCACCTGCTTGTGTTAGCGGGTGTTGGTGAGCATTCTCTCTCGTTCCAGCATTCGGATGGCCGCAACGACCTCGTCAACGACTGGCACTCCAAGGGTCTCTTCTGAGTCCTCTCTTCTGAGTGTCAAGCGTGCGCACAGTAGCACGATTGGGCCTGCCCGAACAGCAACTACCGTTGGTCGGGCTGCTTTGAGAGGCATGTCAAGCATTTCCTCCTGGTTCGCCAAGAATCACTCCGGCACTTCTTTGCCGGTTCTGTTGACCGCCGCACAGTGGCGCGCTATCCCGAGTTCGTGGACAGCTTCCCAACCGGTGCTTGCTCAGCGGGGGACCAGTGGCTAGGCTCCCCGGGGAACCGGCACGCCCGGCAGTGCGCCGGTGTGACGACCCTGCGCAATCACCAATTGCCCGTTGACGAACACATACTCGATGCCCAGTGGGAATTGCCTGGGCTTCGCATAGGTGGCTACTCCACTAACTGTCACAGGATCGAATACGACCAGGTCAGCCTTCATGCCTTCTCTTATGAGCCCTCTGTCGCGAAGACCAAACCTCTGCGCAGGGAAGGAAGTCATCTTTCGTATTGCTTGCTCTAGTGACATAATGCGTTCGTCCCTGACGATTTGCCCCAGCACCTTTGGGTACGTCGCGTAGGTTCTTGGATTGGGCATGTCACCTATGCGGAGGGCATCGGAGCAGAACATGTGGGCCGGATGAGTAATGATTACCTTCACATCATTCATGTCGCCGCCGAAGGTGTAGAAGGCCACTCCTAGACGCTCCTCTACCAGAAGGTCGCAAATCGTGTCCCATGGGTCCTTGTTGAGTTTCTGGGCGATTGCATCCACTGTCAGGCCTTCACACCATTTGTTTCCCTCAGTGCTGACAGAGCTGACGACCATTCCGTCGATGTTGCCGAGCATTTGCGACGATTGACCCCGCGTCCTCTCCCGGTGCTGTTTGTCCTGAAGTAGCGACAAGAGAGCATCGGGGCCTCCCGAGTAGTCTTCTTGGGGACAGGCAATATCAAGCATCGTGCTACCCGCTTCCCACGGGTATGCGTCGAATGTCATGTCGACTCCTTTGGAACGCGCCCCATCCACGAATGCGAGCATCCTGCCGGTCTGCCCACGCAGCGGAATGGTGGCGAAGAAATGGGAGATGTGTACCGGGCAACCACTGAGAAGCCCGATCTTGAACGCTTCCCTGAAGCCGTCAAAGACGCGGTCACCCAGGTCGTAGCGAACATGAGTCACATACACCCCGCCGCACTCGGCGACTACCTTGCAGAGCTCTACCAGCTCCGCTGTATCGGCGAAGCTCCCGGGCGGGTACTGCAGTCCGGTGGACAGTCCGAGAGCTCCTTCGTTCATTGCCTGTCGCACCATACCCCTCATCTTCGCCAGCTCAGATGTCGTTGCTGGACGGTTCTCCCAGCCCACTGTTTCCACTCGGATGCAGCTGTTCGGCAATAGGTACGCTGTGTTTGCCGAGGTGCTGTGATTGAAGCGCTTGAGATATTGGGCGACGGTGCTCCAGTCGTAGTCGAGAGGCGGATAGCCGTCCAGCCCCGAATTGCGCACAAGCATCAGTTCGAGATTCTCGTGCGACAGAGGGGCGTAGCCCAGTCCGTCCAGTCCGACAACTTCCGTTGTAACCCCCTGGCGCAGTTTGGGTTCGTTCTCGGGTTCGGCGAGTGACATCAGCCCGGAGTGAGTGTGCACATCAATGAAGCCAGGCGCCACGATGAGTTCAGACGCATCGACCCGTGAACGAGCTTTGATGGAGGAGGTGTCGCCGTTGAGGAGGTGGATCTTGTCACCCTCGATGGCCACGTCGCACTTGTAGCCAACGTTGCCGCTACCGTCGATAATTGTGCCTCCGCGAACCAATACGTCAAACACAGATGCCTCCTTGTTGTACTTGGTTGCGCCTTATGGTTTCTCAGCTGCCGCCAGTCGCTGCTGCCAACTGAGACATCATGTAGCCCCGGTCAAGTTCCGTCAATGGTGCATGACTGCGCCCTTATCACTGGTTAGCAGTCAGTGGATGACCGGGGAAGGCCACCTTCTCGAGGCAAGGTTCGGGGCTGTGGGATTGTGCGGCCCCGGTAAGGCAACGCCCCTTCACCTGCCATTTGTCGTGTTGAGCTCACGACAGAACGCCAATCAGGCCCGGTCGCCTTCTGTGTCAGTGCTTCCGACCAGCCACAGTGGTGGTGGTTTCCGCCCGGGGGTGGGGCAGGGATCACTCCACCACTGAGTCCGGCTTCCGGCAGGTGCGCCTGCTACCGTGACGAATCTGTGCAGGTTGCTTCTTGCCAACACGTACCTGGTAGCTCCGCAGCGACGATTATACGTCACCGCACAAACACACCCATGCTGTTCTAGGTGGCATGCCACGAACAGCGAGAATCCGTTGTTGACCTGGCACGTCCTGGGCATAAGTTTCTTCGCGGCCTCATACTGTGCCGCTTCCGCAAGCTACTTGACCAGTCTCAGCACCCTGGTTGGGATATCGACATGCAATTAACGCGACAACCTTTGCATGACGAAGAACACACCGCGACCTCGCGGTGATCTTGATGACACCCGATTGTCTTCGCAGATACAGTGGAGGAATCACACTACCTGGCCCCTTCTCTACGCCAACCCGATAGGCGTGCCACGCTGTTATGACGTCCTGTATTGCCAGTCCAGTACTGCCGAACATAGTGATTTCCGAGTCCGACGTCCTCCCTTCCTTCAATCCGGCCACAACTTGACCCATATCAGTATGTATGTTCGCCTGCGTCAGCAGACCCCTTTCGACGGGAATATTGATCTCCCCGCTGTGGCCGGCCTGTTCCCAATCGTCGACAACGATCTTCGCTCGCTTCAACAAGGCGGGATCCAACTCCTCCTTGCCCGGCGCATCGGCTCCTATCGCGCTGATGTGTGTCCCCGGTTCTACCCAACTGTCGTGAACTATCGCCGTCCTGCTGGGTGTCACCGTCACAATGACGTCCGAACCCGTGGCTACTTCCTCGGGGCTCGACGCTCTCTTGGCTGCGACGCCGAACCTCTGGTCGATGGTACGTGCAAACTCGGCGGCACGGGAGCCGACGACGTCACAATACACGTTCACGAGTTGCAGCTTCCGCACCTCGCGTATGGCTTCGACCTCTGGCGGTCATCAAAGGGTGACGACGCGTCGTCGAGCCGGTAACCGGCCCGGCGCCCGCGCTGCTGCGCGATTACTCGATCAGGTTGATTAGAGCTTCCAGCGACTTCTTGGCGTCGCCCAGCAGCATTATGGTGCGCTCCATGGTATAAAGCGAATTCTGGACCCCCGAGTATCCTGGTTTCTCGTCCAGGTTGCAGACAATCACCCTCCGAGCCTCATGCGTCGCCAGGATCGGCATCCCGGATATCGGCGTCCCCTCCTTCTCCATGGCCGCCGGATTGACCACGTCGCAGGCTCCTATCACCAACACCACGTCGGTGTCCTTCAGCTCCGGGTTGACATCGTGCATCTCCACCAGATTGCCGTAATCCACGTCTGCCTCGGCCAGCAGCACGTTCATGTGACCGGGCATGCGGCCCGCCACCGGGTGGATTGCGAAGCGCACGCGCCGGCCCTGCTGCGCGAGCAGGCCGGCCAGACGCACGGCGTCAAATTGGGCCTGGGCCAGGGCCATTCCGTAGCCCGGCACGATCACGACGCTCGCGGCTCCGCGCAGGGCTTCGGCCGCGCTCTCAAGCGGGTCCGGCCGCTCCAAGGCCGATGGCTCAGTTGCCTTCAGATCCCCCTCTACCGCCGGTTGCGGCTCGTCCTGCTGGTGAGCCTGAGACTGGGGCGCATCAGGAGCAGCTGCGGCCTTGGTGCCGATGAAGATGTTGGTCAGGCGGCGGTTCATAGCCTTGCACATCACGTGTGTGAGGATCGATCCGGAGGCGGCCACCGTCGCGCCGCAGGCGATGAGCAGCCTGTTTTGAATGATGATGCCGCAGAACGCCGCGGCCAGGCCTGCGGTGGCGTTGAGAAATGAGATCAGCACGGGCATGTCCGCGCCGCCAATCCGGATCGCGAACAACACGCCTGTCACGATTGAGAGAGCGATCAGCACGATCAACAAACCGACTCGCTGCGGCCCTCCGGCCTGCAACGCGGCGATCGTCAGAATCACACCGGCCAGCGCGAAGAGCGACAGTATCAGCGAGTGGCGGCTCAGCACGATCGGCCGCTGATTGATGCGGGCGGCCAGCTTGGCGCTGGCGATCATGCTGCCGCCGAAGGTGAATGCGCCGATGATCAGGCTCGCCGCGCCCGATATCTGGCCCACTAACTCCGGAACTCCCTGCGCGTGGAGCTCCTCGAACGACACCAAGAATGCCGCGATGCCGCCCGCGCCGTGCTGGAATGCGATCATAGCCGGGATCTGAATCATGTTTACGCGCATCGCCGCGGCCCAGCCGATCGCCGAACCGATCAGCAGCGCGACAATCACTATCGCCGGGTCTACGATGTCGTGGCGATAGAGAACCAACATGAAGGCCATCCCGAGCGCCGCGGCCGCGGTCAGGTTCCCCTTGCGCGCTTCGGGGGGTCGTCTGAAAAATCGGAAGCCGCACAGCAGCATGACGATTATCGCCAGATCGACCAGTAGGCTCATTCAGCGTCTCCTTGATCGTGTTGACAGAAGCACTATCGTCTCTCCCGCTGCCGACACGATTACCCTTTCTCCTTGGTCTTGAACAGCTTGAGCATACGGTCCGTGATCGCGAAGCCGCCGACCACGTTGAAGGACGCCGCGATGATTGCCACCGCGCCGATCAGTCTGCTGCCGGCGCCGCCGTCCACCGAAAACAGCAGCAGGGCCCCCAGCAGGGTCACGGCCGAGATGGCGTTGGTCATCGACATCAGCGGGGTGTGCAGAAGCGGCGGCACCTTGGAAATCAGCAGGTAGCCGACGCCAAAGGCCACGAGGAACACGCCCAGCATAATCAGAAGATCAATCATAGAAATACCTCCCACGCATCGGCCCGAAACCATGCCCCCCGGGCCGCGCGACACGGTTCAGCGATCGGTTCTCACTGCTGCGCCCCCATCGCCTTGAGGGCCCCTTTGAACAGGATCTCCCCCTTGTGCATCACGAGCGAGTGGGCGACGATATCATCGGTCAGGTCGACGTGACAGCCTGCTCATTCGGCCTACGTTGCATTCCCCATGGCCTTCAGAGTCCCGTGATGTACGATCTCCCGGCCGATAGTCACCAGCGTTCCGTTCACTATCTCGTCCGACCGGTCTATCACGAGTTGCCCGTTGCGTATCAGGGGCTCCAGGAAGTTGCACACGGTGTTAGCGTACATCATGGTGGAGTCCGTGGGTACGTAGCCAGGGAGATTTGCGATTCCGCTGATCAGAACACCGTGTTGCCAGACTTCCTCGTTGTGCTGCGTAAGACTGCAGTTTCCCCCTTGGTCAACCGACACGTCAGAGATAATGGAGCCGCTCCGCATTCCTCTCACCATGTCTTCAGTGATTAGTATAGGAGCCGTCTCACCGAAAACGAGCGCAGCTCCAATCACGATATCGGAGTCCATCACCAGAGGTGAGATCGACTCTCTCTCCTTCGCCAGCCAATCCTCCGACAGCGCCCTGGCGTATCCACCCTCTGCCAGGGCGAGTTCGGACGACATTTCAAAGCCGCCTATCTTGGCTCCGAGGCTGGCTGCCTGTTCGCGTGCATCGGGCCGGATGTCCACTGCCGACACTATGCCGCCGAGTCTCTTGGCCGTGGCAATTGCCTGTAGCCCAACGATACCTGCGCCTATGACAAGCACCTTGGCTGGCTGAATCATGCCAACCGCAGTCATGGTCATTGGGATGAATCTCGCGAAGCGATCTGCCGCCATCACGACCGACTTGTACCCGGCAACTGTGCTCATCGCAGTGAGTGCATCCATCTTCTGGGCCCGAGTGATGCGGGGAATACTGTCCATTGTCAGACTTGTTATGTCCTTGGCGGCAATTCTTCGCACGAGGTCATGGTTCAGTGGCGAAGCCGGGTGAATGAAACAGATGAGGGTCGCGCCCTCCTTCATCATGTCGACTTCGTGCTTGCCTCCTGCTGAATTGGGCTGCAGCTCTTTGACTTTGAGAATCACGTTCGCCTGTGCACAAAGCGAGTCCACGTCAGCGAGTGTCTCAGCGCCTGCCGCGCGGTAGTCGTCATCGGAGAAAAAGGCGCCTTCGCCGGCCGAGGTTTCCACAAGAACACGCATGCCCATCTTCACGTATCTCTCACACGTGCTCGGTATCGCCGCGACTCGCTTCTCCCTGGGGGTGAGTTCCTTCGGAATTCCCAACACAATCTGTTGTGCGGACATATTCTCCTCCTTCTTACGCGCTGTGAACCTTCAACTCAATTCTGTGCCTGGGGCCGTCGTGCCTTTGGATCGACGACCGTACGTGATCGTCGGTAGACACGAACAGCCGGATGAGACCACATGCAGCCGCCGGAAGATGCCGAGGTCGCAGGGGACTGAAGACGCCTGTGGCTGACTACCGGAACGGCTAGTGACACACTTCCGCGGGCCTTCGCGAAGTCGCTCTGCACGGACGCTCCTTCTAGCCAGTGTCCCCTCTTGCACCTCTCCTGAAAACACCAACCATCTCTTCCACAGCGGGAAGAGATAGGAAACCACGACGAGAGCAGCCCTCGAATGCTATCCTCCAAGTAGGGCCTCTGGAATCGAGCCTTCGGCCAGCATCGCATCCAGTGAACTCGCGAACTGTTCAACCGCCTGTTCGACATCCTCTTTAGAGTGGGCTGCCGACATGATGAAGTATCCGCTGCCAATCGCCGTCAGGATGCTCACGCCGCGACACAACATGTGCAGCACCAGTCTGTCGCGAACGGGCCCGAACGTCGGGTCAGTGATCTTCTTGCTGTCTCGCGTGGGCGCCATTGAAATGTCGACCGGCTCGAAATCAATCGGGCCGAAGTATGGGTGGAGGATCGTCCGTCCGTACAACCTTCCCCTGATGCCCCGGGATTTCAGTACCTCGTTACCCATCTCCCGCCATTGGTTCGCCCGCGCGAGGGCAGACTCCTGTGGCGCGCCGTCCAGGTAGAGCTTGCAAGCGGCAACGCCCGCAGCAGCAACGGCGGCATTCGCATTCCACGTGCCGCTGTGGGAGATACGCCTGTCGCTTGCAGCCTGAGGACTCAGCGCATCCATGATGTCGGCCCGACCCAGCAACGCCCCAATCGGAAGACCGCCACCAACGCACTTTCCAACAGTGGTCAGATCAGGTTTGACGCCCTTGAGCGATTGCCAACCACCGGGAGCATCGCGAAAACCGGTGACCACTTCATCAATCAGCCACACCGTGCCGGACTCCCTGGTCAGTTCGGGGAGAGCGTAGAGCAGTTCATCCCATATCGGTATCTGACCCGCCATATGCGCGCCGCCACCCTCTGTCATCAGAATGGCGTACTGGCGCGTGGCCAGGGCCTTCGCCACAGCCTCCACATCGTTGAACGGGATCTCGTCCACGTTCTCGGCAAATACGCCCGGCAGGTCTTTGCGAACAACCTCCTCACCCCAGCCATGGAAGTTGTCCACGAACCGAAG
>JAUVYD010000135.1 GCA_030603265.1 Dehalococcoidia bacterium | reverse complement strand
GGCCTTCCGGCCGGAACTGGACGAGATGATAGCCGAGGGTTTGGTGACGCTCGAGAACGTGAAGGTTATTGCCTACAGGCACAACGGCACGGCGGGCGACTCGCCGACCGCGCAGCCGTGAGGCACATGCCTCTCCCCGTGCCCCCGGAGTAGCTCTCGGGTGCACACCGGGTCCCTCGCCACGCGACTCAAGCGGGAGCCTGGTCCGGTCCAACTCTGAGGCGTGATGCGACGTCGCGTCCGATGGCCCTGGTGGCGCCTTCCACTCCGAGGGTGACCGTGCCATCGAACTCAGCGATGTCGAGCACCCGTATGCTTGCGCCCGGGACTATGCCCCTGTCAGCGAGGAATTGGAGGCAGTCCGCGTCGTCCTCCCTGAGAACGCGGACGATCCGGGCAGTATGCCCGTCCTGCATCTCGCTGAGGCCGCGGCTCCTCTTCTCAGGCCACTTGCCGTCGGCCGAAGGTATCGGAGCGCCGTGCGGGCAGGTCCCGGGGTGTCCCAGGAACTCGGCCATCTTCTCGATCACGGCATCCGACGTGGCGTGTTCGAGTTCGCAGGCGGGCGGGTACACCTCTTCCCATCCGAAACCCAGACACCGGTTGAGGAAGACCTCCCACAGGCGGTGGCGGCGGACGAGGCTCGCAAACAGTCGCTTGCCCTTGTCCGTGAGGCTTGCGCCGCTGTAGGGCGCGTAACTCACAAGTCCGTTGTTGGAGAGTCGGGCGAGCATCTCGCTTACGGAGGGCATCGAAAGCCCCAGGCTCTGGGCGATGGCTGCTGTGCCGACAGGCGTGGCGAGTTCTTCGAGTGCGCCTATCGCCTCCACGTAATGCTCTTCTGTGGGGCTTCCCCTGCCGCGGGTTGCTCTTGTGTTTGCCTGTGTCATGGTTCCCCGGGAGGATTACGGTCCTTGTATCGAATTAGGATAGCCAAACATTTTTCTTTGGGATACTTGACATCATGGCACTCCGTCTCTATACTGTCAAGAATGTTAGGCTTGCCTAATAGTCTCAGCTATCAGACCCGAGTACTGGTGGGCTGGGGAGTTCGCGTGGCCGCCTGCTGAAGTGAGAGGACTATGAAAGGGGGACGAGAGATGGCGATGAAGACATCTGCCTTTGGGAAAGGAATGAGCGCCGCTGTTCTGGCGCTGTTGCTTCTGTCAGCGTTGGCGCTGGTTCCGGTGAACCCTGTGTACGCGCATGCCCCGGCGGGAGCGGGAGAAATCGACGAGGTTGAGATAGCGCCCATCCGGATGCAGGATGCCGATGGTGTGCTGTTGGAGTCAACTCTCGACGACGTGGTCGAGCTGCATGGTCACCTGTGCATTTGCGGAGTCGCCAGCTACCGCGTGCTCCTGGTCGCGATTGACGCGCTCTACGCCGAGGATGAAATCCCGACCCGGGGAGAACTGGAGGTCGTCTATCACCACCCGGGCAAGGCGCACAAGCAGGTGTTCGAGCATGTCCTGACGGTGGAGTGCGTTACGTATGAGAAGCTGGGCAATCCTCAGCACCTGACCGCGGACCACTTCGTGTATGCGTTCACACGAACCGATACCGGCGAGACGTTCGAAACGCGGGGGAGGGAAGGCATCGTGCCCGAGGCTTTCGGCGACCTGCGCTACAGGGTCAAGGGCTTCGAGAAGGGGTGGCACAGTGAAGAGCCGACAGAGGCTGAGAAAGAGGAGTACGCCGCCTTGTGGACACAAGTCCTGAACAGCTTACTGACGCTGCCCGCGTGGGAACTGTACGAGGGGGTGGAGGCGCCGGAGGAGCCGACTCCCCTTGGAGCGCTTGCCTTCAGCAGAGCAGTCATTGTGCTGCTGGGAGGTGGGTTCGTCTACTCTGCGCAATCCAGGGGAGGCAGGAGGAACTGATCAATGCGAAATCGAGTGCCACTGTACGAGGGAGGAAACACATGTCAGTGAAGTTGCTGAGCGAGCTGAAAGCCGGGGAGAAGGGCACAATCGTCCGTGTGGAAGGCAAGGGGGGCATCCATCGGCGCATCCTCGACATGGGCGCCGTCGCAGGCACCGCAGTCGAGGTGCGCGGCGTCGCACCGCTTGGAGACCCCATGGAAGTCAGTCTGAAGGGCTACAACCTCTCCCTGCGGAAAGAGGAGGCGGCGGGCATCAAGGTAGAGGTGGTGTGAATGGCAGAGTGGGGTATGCCGCTCTCGATGGCAGGGCCAGGCAGTGAGGTTGTTGTCACTGGTGTTGCAGGGGGGTGGCGACTGCGGGGGAGGCTGGCTGACATGGGTCTCGTTCCCGGTGTCCGTGTGCGGGTGCTACACGGCGGGCCCGGCGGTCCAATGATGATTGAGCTGCGGGGAAGCAGATTGGGACTGGGCCGGGGCGTCACCCACAGAATTCTCGTGAAGGAGGAACAGAGGTGAAAGGCAGAGAAGTTGTAGTTGGGCTGGCCGGCAACCCGAACTCGGGCAAGACGACGGTCTTCAACAACCTCACCGGAGCACGCCAGCATGTAGGGAACTGGCCTGGAGTGACGGTGGAGAAGAAGGAAGGCGTCTGTAGCAAGGGAGGGCGGAGCATCAGGGTTGTCGACCTGCCGGGCACGTACAGCCTGACGGCGTACTCCCCCGACGAGGTGGTTGCGAGGAACTTCATCATCGATGAGAAGCCGGACGTAGTTGTGGATGTGGTTGATGCGTCCAACCTGGAGCGCAATCTGTACCTCGCCATCCAGATAATGGAGATGGGGGTGCCGCTGGTTATCGCCCTCAACATGATGGACCAGGCGGAATCGAGGGAACACCACATCGACGTGGCTGCACTGTCGCGTGAGATGGGTGTTCCCGTCGTGCCGATGGTTGCGAATCGCAACAAGGGCACGGATGAGGTAGTGGATATGGTCATTGCGGTGGCGGACGGAGAGGTCGAGGCGAAGAGCGTGCGAATCAGCTACGGGCGGGAGATTGAGAAGGAGATAGACAAGCTTGAGGGGCTGATAGCGGGCACACCTCTGGCAAAAGGCCATCCGCCGCGATGGTTGGCAGTGAAGCTGCTGGAGGGCGATGAGGAAGTGAGCAAGCGATTCGAGGAGGTGCAGAGTGGCTAGTGTCAATGTTCTCAATGCCAGGGATGAGAGCCTCGGGCATCTCAAGAGCATGTACGGCGACGATGCCGAGACGGTGATTGCGGATGCCCGCTACGGCTTCATCAGCGGGCTGCTCAAGGACGTGTTGAAGAAGCCGCCGATTGAGCGCAGGACCGCCTCAGACAAGATAGACAAGGTTGTCGTCAACCGGTGGCTTGGCATTCCCCTCTTCCTCGGAATCATGTACGCGGCGTTCCAGTTCGTGTTTGCGTGTTCGCCGCCCTTGATGGACCTGCTCGACGGTGCGTTTGGCTGGTTGGGGGAGCAGGCAGGAGGTGTTTCTCCTGCGTGGCTGGGCTCCCTGCTTGCGGATGGGATAGTGGGGGGTGTGGGCTCCGTACTCATCTTCATCCCGCCCATATTCCTCCTGTTCATTGCCATCGCCATTCTGGAGGACTGCGGCTACTTGGCTCGCGCTGCCTTCGTGATGGACCGGGCCATGCACAGAGTGGGGCTTCACGGACGCTCCTTCATCCCCATGATTCTCGGCTTCGGCTGCAACATACCGGGCATCATGGCCTGCCGGACTATCGAGAACCCCCGGGATAGACTCACTACCATCCTCATCAATCCGTTCATGTCCTGTGGCGCCCGGCTGCCCGTCTTCGTGCTGCTGGCCGCTGCGTTCTTCCCTGCGCGCCAGGGGTTGGTGGTCTTCTCCCTGTACATCATCGGTATCATCGTCGCCATAGTCATGGCGCTCGTCTTCCGCAGAAGCTTGCTGAAGGGGCCCAGCGGGCACTTCTTCATGGAGCTCCCGCCGTACCGGATGCCGACAGTCCAGGGAGTATTGGTGCACATGTGGGAGAGGGGCAGGCTCTTCCTGATCAAGGCAGGCACCATCATCTTTGGTGCCGTGGTGGTTATCTGGTTTCTTAGCAGCATGCCGTGGGGTGTGGAGTACGCGAGCGCCGGTAGCTGGATGGGACAGATAGGGCAGGCTATCGCGCCGATATTCGCCCCTGCCGGCTTCGGACAGTGGCAAGTAGCCGTGGCGCTCGTCTTCGGCCTGCTCGCGAAAGAAGTTGTGGTGGGCGCAATGGGCGCCGTATTCGCGGTGGAAGAAGGTATGCTCGGTGGAGTCATCGCTTCCCAGTTGGGCTGGAGTCCGCTCGTGGCGTTCTCTTTCATGCTCTTCGTTCTGCTGTACTTCCCGTGCGTTGCCGCAATAGGCGCCGTTCGTGGTGAGGCGGGGTGGAAATGGGCAGGGTTCTCCGCGCTGTATACAACGGCGATAGCGTGGATAGTGGCGGTCCTGGTATTCCAGATCGGGAGCCTCCTGTAGCGTAGTGGTGTGGGGGGGCGGGGGCTTCCCCCCGCCCCACAGCACCTCATTCAAGGCAAATGCGATGCTCGGAAGAATCCTCATGGAAATGAACAACTCCCCTGAACCGCTCACCGTCAGCGAGATCAGCCGTCGGCTGGGGATAGACCGCAGCGCGCTGGAAGGCATGCTTGAGACTCTCGTGCGGCTGGGCAAGCTGGAAGAGGGGTCCGTCAGGGAAGCCGGCTGTGGCTACGGAGGAGCCTGATCAGCGTGTTCGGGGTGCCTCTCGTGCTGCAACGGCGGGAAATCGAAGGCCAGGGCGTACGGCCCGGCGACCGACGGCGAGGGCACATTGTTGCAGGCACTGGCGGTGGCCAAAGAGGGGGTGTGAATGGCACGCGATTCAAGTGTCGGCGCAAGGAAGGAACGTCATTGGAGCCGCTTTGCGGATGCGTACCGGCAGAAGGGCCTGTATGTTGTGGGTGCGGAGACGGTGCAGGCGATGGTGGATGTGCTGTCGGCGGAACGCGAGCTAGGCGATGTGCTCGAGTTCGGTTGTGGGCCGGGGCACTTCTCAGTGCTGTTGGCGGGGAGAGCAACCAGCCT
>JAUVYD010000100.1 GCA_030603265.1 Dehalococcoidia bacterium | reverse complement strand
TTCAACGTGCGGAGGCTGGCAAGGCCGTGGCTGGCAAGTTCGATACCACCCTCGTGGGAAACAGCCAAGCCTTGTACAAGCATGCAGGAGTGCACACAGTCGTGCTTCCTGAACTCAAGCCCAATATCGCGCGAATCCTTCTGGACGAAATCACGTGGATCAGACGCAACACTTGGCAAACCATTTCTGCGCGGGCAGGCAAGTGGGGCGATTCACCGAGGGGCCACGTCATTGTTGAAGCCCTCTGCGCCCCAAGAGCCAAGGGACTAGCAATCCGCTCACAGTTCTCTTCGACCAGCGTTGCCAGCGAACGTGACCTTGAGACAGCTTTCCTAGAGCTGATGCGAACACTGGATCGCAAAGGCCAACCAGATGCCGCCGCCATCGCCACATGGCGGGACGAGGCATCAGCAATCGTACGCCAATATGCTGGGCAGGTAGTGAAAGCGAGTGTGGCAGGCTCACCGCTACGCCAACACGAGGCAGTTGAGAAAGTGGAACAAGCGCTGTACAGGGCTCTGCAGGGGCTGGCGAAGACTCACGAGACAGAATCACAGCCGAAGGATGACAAACCACGGCACCCGAGGCGGGAAGGAGGTGGAGCATGAGTCAGACCCGGGCATTCATCCACCGCTTGGAGACGCTTGACGAAGGAGAGAGATCACGGTTGCGCCGCCTCGCGGGGATGCGACTCGATAAGGCATTGTCAGGCTTTGACCTGTTCACCGGCCTGTGGTGGCCACTGCGGCAGAAGAACCAGTTCGCCCCACGCAGGGAGACAAGCTGGCTCGTCGCCAAGCTCTTTGGAGCATGCCCGGTACCGAATGTCGAAGCCCCCCACACCCACCTCCCCGTGATCCTCGGAGGGTGTGAGCCAGCCACAGACAGAGAGCATCGGCGGTTCCGGTGCCGCTTCGACGCCTTGCTGCAGACACCGCTTGCTGCCCTGGAGCCGCATCTGCGCTGGTCGCTATCCATCGTCGCCGACGCAGTCCACGAAGGAAGAACCACAGGATTGCACTGGGCACAGTTGCTGGATGACCTGTCTGTATGGGACCGGGACACGGGGCGCAGAGGCAGACGCGGCATCCGTGACACTTGGGCCAAAGAATACTTGGATGCTGCAGAGCATCAGTTGAAAGGAGGTAGAAGATGTTGATCGAGATTCACATAATTCAGAACCACAGTCCATCAAACCTGAACCGAGACGACCTGGGCGCACCCAAGACGTGCGTCTTCGGCGGCGTCACGCGCGCCCGCATCTCCAGCCAGTGTCTCAAGCGCAGCATCCGCAACCCTGGCAACCCTGAGGACATCCACAATCGCGGCGCAGGCCTGTTTGCCACAACAATGGCTGGCCACGTCGGAGTGAGAACGAAGTTCTTTCCCTGGCTCGTCGAGCAGGAACTAGCCCGTTCAACAATTCCTCGCGAAGAACACTCACGAATCGTGCTGGCAGCCACGCACATAGCAACCAGCCAAGACAGGGAAGCCAAACAGACATCCGCGGCGGAGCGAGGGGACGCGAGGCCCAAGACAGCACAACTGATACACCTCGGGCCCGGGCACGCGAAGTACTACGTCCAAAGACTGACCGAATTGCGAGACAAGCGGCGCGACCAGTACGACTTCTTCCTCAACCCCAGGGTCAGCTTTGAAGAGCTAGTGGGCGGATTGCTCGCAGAGTCGACTCTGGAAGAAGGTCCCCGGAAGTCTGTTCAGAAGGCTGCGTGGGTAATCGCGAAATGTAGGATGGCACAGATGCTGAAGGCATCGAAAGAAGGCGAAGCAGAGTCCGAGCCGGAACTCATAGACGGTCAGCCGGGGCCTGAGCATGCCAGACTGGTCGCAGAGATTCTGTGCGAACTTCATTCATCAGACCAAAGCTGGTTCAAAGAACTGACAAACAGAGCCACCCATGAGGAGAAGACACGAATCGGACAAGATGCACCTTCCAAGCCAAAGGGCATGGAAGAGTTCATGGGTGCCCTGAAGGATGTCACACACCTCGACGCTGTAGATATCGCCCTCTTCGGTCGTATGACCACGTCCGATGCCTTCGAAGACGTTGAGGCCGCCATTCAGGTGGCGCATGCAATCTCGACCCACGCAGTCGTCAACGAGGTGGATTACTTCACCGCCGTGGACGACCTCGGGAAGTCGGGTGGTGGAGCGGGACATGTCGATGAAGCAATGTTCAACTCCGCGTGCTTCTACAAGTACTTCTCTCTGGATTGGGACCAACTGCTAAGGAACCTCAAGGGACCGGAGGCCGACGAGAGACAAGTCGAGGTCCTCGCCGTTCGCACCATCGGCCATTTCCTTGAGGCTGCAGCACTCTCAAACCCTTCAGGGAAACAGAACAGCTTCGCCGCCAATTGCGAGCCATGCGGCATCCTTGTGGAGATCAAGACAAACGGGAAGATACCCACAAGCTATGCTAATGCGTTTGCCGAGCCGGTTGAACGCATCGGCAAGCCCGACGACGATGCACCTGATGAGCAGAGCCTGGAAGGCCGGAGCGTCGCCTGCCTGGCGGATCACGTGCAGAGCATGCGCAAAGCCTATGGCACGGAGTCCACACTGCTCTGGTACAGCCCGAAGCTGTGGCGGTTCCCCCTCCGCTACTGGCAGCGGGATGAGGACGGCAGAAGACAGGTGCCAGCACTTGTGACGGGCCGCCGCTTCACTACACTGGACGGACTGGTGGAAGCCCTCGTAGGAGATGTACTACCCGGCTGCCTATGGGCCGAGGTGAAGACTGCGGAAAGAACGACGGCTGCGGAGGACTGACAGTGAGCAAACCTGCAAACACAGTATTGCTCCGTCTTGAAGGGCCGCTCCAGTCGTGGGGCGACAACTCGAAGTTCGTTATCCGCCGAAGTATGGACACGCCAACCAAGTCCGGAGTCCTCGGTCTAGTGTGCTGTGCAATGGGGCTATCACGGGAGAAGGCGCGCGATAGACTCCCGAAACTCAGACAGCTCCGAGTGGCTGTGCGCATAGACCGCCCCGGGGTTCGCTGGTGGGATTTCCACACCGTTGGGGCGGGGTATGGCAACTTGACCGCTCAGGGCAAGCTCAAGAAAACGGCCACTACCGGGGAATACGAAACGCTGGTCACACGCCGCGAGTATCTGGCAGACGCGAGTTTCCTTGTGGCGCTTCAAGGGAGTCCTGAACTGATAGCAAGTATTGCCCGGGCTCTGAAGAATCCCAGGTGGCCGCTCTTCCTTGGCCGCAAATCGTGCCCTCCAAGTGTTCCTGTCCTGACCACAGCTCCAGACAGCGAGTCGTGGGCCAATCCCGGACGATACGACAGCCTGATGTCCGCACTAGGGGCGGTGCCATGGCACCCACGGCTGAGGGAAATTGACCACCATCCCCAGGGGGGAGAACTGGTCTGCCTGGTCGAATGGCAGCCGGACCACAAAGGGGACACTGCCCCTGATGCAGCTGAGGTTTGGTATGACGAACCGGTGAGCTTCGACATCCCGGTCCATGAGCCCCGCCTCGTGCTGCAGGAGACAATCCGCGTGGAGATCGGCGAGCCTTTGCAACGCAGAACACCATCACCACCTCGCCCTCGTGCCGACTACCAGAATAGTACATACAAGGATCTTCGTGCTGAACGCCTCAGGAACGACAAAGGCGCCTGTGTCTTCTGCAAGTCTCCTGTCACCGCTGATTCCCCCATCCACCACGTCACCTACCGTCGTGCCGGGGGCAGCGAAGCCCTAGACGACCTCCGTTCGCTCTGCCGGCTCTGCCACGATGCCGTGACCATGATCGAGTATGGCCTGGGCATGGGACTTGACCGTATCAACCCGGAGGACCCCAGATGGCGAGACCAGATAATTGAGAAGCGGGAACAGATTGTGCGATTCCGTTCGCTGGAAACGCGGCGTCGACGCTTCGCGGCAGAGGAGGTGGAATAGGCGTGTATCTGTCATGTCTTATGATTGACTTAGGCAACAATCCCGACCGTCCTCGGCCGGGCCGACTCTGGCTGCGGAAACCCTACAGAGTCCATCAGCGCCTGTGCATGGCTTTCCCCTCGGCAGAGCAGAAGACAGGCGACCCTTTGTTCCTGAAGCCCTTTGACCTCGATGGCTTTCAGCATGTTCACGCTCTACGCACGCGCGAACAGTCCTTTCTCTTTCGAATCGACCCTCTGACAGGCGGCAGGGCGATGATTGTTGTTCAATCCGCGCTGAAACCTGACTGGGACTACGCGTTTCAGAATGCATCCCACTTGCTGGCCGCACGCCCCGAGGTCAGACTACTGGACGCAAACTTTCACATGCACCAGCATATGCTCTTCCGCCTGCGCGCCAATCCTACCCGAAGAGACAAGGAGACCAGGAAGCGCCAGGGAGTGCTGACGGAGGAGAAGCAGCGCGAGTGGCTCCAGCGGAAAGGGCGAGCGGGCGGTTTCGAGCCGGTGTCCGTGACGGTCATCGACGAGAGCTTTCACAGAGACTTTCGCACGTCTGAGGACGGCGACCGGGAGCGCATGTCACATCTGGTAGTCAGGTACGATGGCGTGCTCAAAGTAACCGATCCGGCTGCCTTCAGAGAGACTATCGTTACAGGGGTCGGCAGCGCCAAGGGCTTCGGCTTCGGCCTCCTCTCTGTCGCGCCGCTCAGAGACGGATAGTATGCGTACGCTCCATGAGCTGCCACGCTTCCAGGACCGCTGGAGCTATCTCTACCTGGAGATGGGGAGGCTGGACGTGAACGCGCTCGGCCTCACCTTCCACCAGGGAGAGCGCGTGACGCCGGTACCCATCGACCAACTCGCAGTGGTTATGCTCGGCCCCGGTAGCACAGTCACCCACGCAGCAGTCGCCGCGCTGTCCCGCAACAACTGCCTTCTCGCCTGGACCGGTCAGGACGGCGTTCGACTCTACGCAGCAAGCACCGGCGGCACCCACAGCGCTCGCAGGCTCATTCGGCAGGCTCGGCTTGTCAGCGACGAAGACTCCCGTTTGGCCGTCGCCTGGCGCATGTACCGGTTCCGGTTCGAGGAGTCCATTCCCGAGATCGTCAGCCTGGAGAGCATCCGAGGGATGGAAGGACTGCGTGTTCGCAAGACCTATGCCGATGCCTCACGAACCTACGGAGTCGAGTGGAAGGGGCGACGATACAACCAGAACGACTGGGCCAATGCAGACCCGATCAACAGGGCTCTATCCACCGCCAACGCCTGCCTCTACGGCGTGTGCCACGCAGCGATTCTGTCGGCCGGCTACTCTTCCGGCCTCGGATTCATTCACACGGGCAAGATGTTGAGCTTCGTGTATGACATCGCCGACCTCTACAAAACGGACCTCACTATCTCCGTGGCATTCAGGGTGACTGCGGAGTCGCCACAGGAGTTGGAACGGGCCGTACGGATGGAGTGTCGCAACGCGTTCCACGACTTCAACATCATGGGTCGCATCATTCCTGATATTGCGGAGGTGCTCGGTGTTGCTGATGATAGTGGAGAGAGTCCCGACGACCTTGAGGGGCGCATTGTCACGCTGGCTCCTGGAGCCGAGGGCTGGGACATTCCTTGGGAATCCGAGTGCGCGGGTCAGAGACGAGCTCTGGCAGAAGTCCCTGAAGGCCGCGAAGACGAAGGGGTCAGTGCTCCAGGTCTGGTCGGATAGGACGCCGCAGGGATTCTCGCACCGGCAGTACGGCGACCCGAGCAGGGAGATGGTAGACTTCGAAGGGCTGGTGCTTGTAGGCATCACGCCCACGACAAGACGCCGCGCGGACTCCAACACTGACGGGACTTGACTACGAGTGAAGGATATGGCGATCACGTACGGACTGTCAGGGTATTCCCCACACACGTGGGGGTGAACCGACGTATGGAACCGCCAGTGGCGAGACTGTGGCGTATTCCCCACACACGTGGGGGTGAACCGGAGCTATACGGGTTTGCCGCCGCTCAGATGATGTATTCCCCACACACGTGGGGGTGAACCGGAGCTCAGAGACTTTATCGATC
>JAUVYD010000180.1 GCA_030603265.1 Dehalococcoidia bacterium | reverse complement strand
CTGTTGACACTTCATCTCTGGAGACCCTTCCCGTTCGAGGAGCTCTACGAGGCAGTGGCAGGCGCTGAGCGTCTTGTCGTTTTCGACCGCGCCCCGACGCTGGGCGGTCCAACAGGCCCCATCATCGGCGAAGTGAAGGCTGCCCTCTTCGACAGCCGAAGAGATATCAAAGTCGCGGGCATTCTCGGCGCGATGTGCGGCCGCAACCTCGAGGTAGGGGAGTTCGAGCAGGTAATCGAGCGCGGCATTGAGATTTGCGAGCAGGGTCGGCAGGAAATGGTCGAGACGATAGGCATAAGGGGGTAACCATGGAAGGTGAATTCATCAAGTTTGGCAAGAACCTCGTATCCAAAGAGGAGCTCCTGTCGCCCGGTCACAGAGCGTGCCAGGGGTGCGGCCTCTCCATCAACATTCGTCTCGCCCTGAAGACACTTGGCAAAGACACCATCTGCATCAGTCCGGCGAGCTGCTGGTCCGGCGTCGGTTCAATATACCCTGACGTGGCATGGGAAGTCCCGTGGATGCAGTCCCTGTTTGAGAATTCCTCGGCAGTGGCGTCGGGCATCTCCGCCGCGCACGAGATTCTGCAGGAGAAGGGCAAGATGGCTCCGCGCAAGATAAACACTGTTGTGTTCGCAGGAGACGGAGCGACGGCCGATATCGGCATGGCTGCCCTTTCCGGCACACTGGAGCGCGGCCACGATATCGTGTACATCTGCATGGACAACGAGGCGTACATGAACACCGGCATTCAGCGGTCGAGTTCCACCCCGCACGGAGCGGCCACCACGACAACGCCGGTTGGCAGAGTCCAGTCCGGCCAGCAGACACAGAAGAAAGACGTGCCGTCCATTGTGGCCGCCCACAACATTCCGTACATGGCCACGGCATGCGTGAGCTACCCCTTCGACTACATGAACAAGGTGAGGAAGGCCGCCGAGACGAAGGGGCCCTCCTACATCCACGTGTACTCGGTCTGCCCGACCGGTTGGCGCGTTGCTGCCGATTTCACTATTGACCTTGGCAAGCTGGCCGTGGAGACCGGCGTCTTCCCACTGTACGAGGTGGTGAACGGCGTCTACACGATGAGCGTGAAGCCGGCCAAGCTCAAGCCCGTCGAGGAATACGTCAAGCCTCAGGGCCGGATGCGCCACTTCAAGCCCGAGGACATCCAGGAAATGCAGGCGATGGTGGACAAGAACTACAAGGCCCTGATGGCCAAGGTTGAGGCCTCTAAGGCAGCGGCGGCCTGAGAACAGAGCCAGACTCGCCCGTAACCGGCGAGTTCGGGGTGTGGCGCAGCTGGCAGCGCGCATGGTTTGGGACCATGAGGTCGGAGGTTCAAATCCTCTCACCCCGACCATAGCGGAAGAGAGAAGAAGCGGTGGGGTCTCCGGGAGGCGCCACCGCTTCTCATTGTCCCTGTCGGATGCCGGTGAACCCGCCGGGGCGCGTATCCCTCGTCAAGGGACGCCCATGCCGTATTGATTTGCGAGCAACACGACTGCTAGACTGAATCGCACTGCATAGTAGTCTGACAGCCACGTATCACAAGGAGGACCTATATGGAGATAGAGACAGTCGGCGTTGTCGGCGCAGGCACCATGGGAAGCGGTATTGCCCAGGTAGCCTCGCAGATCGGTGGACTCAAGGTCATCATGACTGACATCAAGCAGGAGTTCGTGGACCGTGGGCTCGCCACTATCGATAAGAATCTGGCGCGGCAGGTTGCCAAGGAACGGATTACCGAAGAGCAGAAGCAAGCCGTACTCGCCCGAATCAAGACGAGCACTGAGCTGGGCGACCTGAAGGATGCGGACTTCGTCATTGAGGCAGCTACAGAGACTCTCGAACTCAAGCTTGACCTGTTCAGACGGCTGGATGAGGCCTGTCGTCCCGGCGTCATCCTCGCAACGAACACGTCCTCGATACCTGTTACCAGGCTGGCCGCCGCTACGGGCCGTGCGGACAAGGTTGTCGGCATGCACTTTTTCAACCCGGCACAGGTCATGAAGCTCGTGGAGGTCATCAACGGCCTCGCGACCTCAAGAGAGACCTATGACATGACAGCCGCCCTGGCGGAGAAGTTCGGCAAGAGCGCCGTCGAGGCGAACGACTTCCCCGGATTCATCGCCAACCGCATCATGGTCCCGATGATGAACGAGGCCATGTACACCCTGTACGAGGGCGTCGGCACCGTTGAGTCAATCGACTCCTGTGTGAAGCTGGGCTTCAATCATCCGATGGGCCCCCTGGAGCTGGCCGACCTCATCGGTCTCGACGTGCTGTTGCATGTGATGAATGTGCTGTATGACGGGTTCTCCGACCCGAAGTACAGGCCTTGCCCACTGCTGAAGAAGTACGTGGCCGCGGGATATTTCGGACGCAAGACAGGAAAAGGGTTCTACGACTATCCTGCCAAGTAGCACCCTGCAGAATACGGACGGAGGGTAGACATGGAATTCAACAACCTCATCGTGGAGATTACGAAGCCCATAGCGGTCATCACCGTGAACAGGCCCAAGGTGCTCAACGCGCTCAACCTGGAGACCGTTGCAGAACTCGGTGCTGCGTATACTATGCTGGAAGCGGACGAGAACGTGCGCGCCATCATCATGACGGGCTCGGGAGAGAAGGCCTTCGTGGCCGGCGCCGACATCAACGAGTTCCGTGGCAAGACCGCTCCGGAGATGTTTCCGTTCGCCAGGCTGGGACACGATGCGACGCGCATCATGGAATCGATGGGCAAGCCCATCATAGCTGCAGTCAACGGCTACGCGCTCGGCGGCGGCTGCGAGATGGCCATGGCGTGCGACATCAGGTTCGCTTCTGAGAATGCCCGCTTCGGCCAGCCCGAGATACTGCTAGGCCTCATCCCCGGCATGGGTGGTACTCAGCGCCTCGCTCGACTGGTGGGACTCGGCCGGGCGCGTGAGTTTCTCTACAGCGGAGAGCACATTACGGCGCAGAGGGCCTACGAGATAGGCCTCGTGAACCGCGTGTTCCCACCTGACCAGTTGCTCGACGAGGCCAGGAAGTTCGCGACGAAACTCGCCGGCATGCCGTCCCACGCGCTCAAGATGCTGAAGACTGCCACGAACAGCGGCTATGACCAGACGCTGGACAGCGGCCTCGTGCTTGAGACCCAGTGCTTCGCGCACTGCTGGAGCCACGCCGACCTCGAAGAGGGTACGGGAGCATTCGTCGAGAAGCGCAAGGCCAGCTTCCACGCTGACTAGTTGCTATACTTGTGCGAGCGGGCGGGAGTAACTCAGTGGTAGAGTTCCTGCCTTCCAAGCAGGCTGTCGCGGGTTCGAATCCCGTCTCCCGCTCCAATTGAATGTCTGCAGAGGGGCGGCACGTTATGGTGCCGCCTCTCTCTGTCTGTCCGCCACTCCTGTAGGGGCAGGCCGCCTTGAGCAACAGGGCGGTGGTCGAAATGCTGCCTGTCCACCACTCCCGTAGGGGCAGGCCTCTGTGCCTGCCCGTCGAGTGGGGTGTTGATGTCCGCCGTAAGACATGCCTCGCCCGTCGCCCTGACGGCACTCACGGTCCTTCTTTGCCGCGAGTGCGCGTACTCGACGCACGTGAATTCATTGTAGGGGCAGGCCTCCGTGCCTGCCCGTGGGAGTGGAGTGTGGATGTCTGCTGTACCGGCGGGTTTCAACCCCGTGGGTGTGATGGGGGTTCGGTATTTGTAGGGGAGAGGCATGCCTCTCCCGTCGCATCGCTGGCCATCAGGACTGTCCTTCGTTGCCTGCTATGACCGTCTGGGTGGCGGGGAACGC
>JAUVYD010000088.1 GCA_030603265.1 Dehalococcoidia bacterium | reverse complement strand
TAACAGTGCGTATCTTGAAGCGCCTGTAGCCAGATGGTTTGGGCACGCCGTCCTCGAACACCACCATGCTCCCGACAGCCTCGTGACCCTGCGTTGTCGAGATATCGTATCCCTCGATACGGTGCGGTATCGTTGGGAGTCGCAGCACATCTTTCAACTGCTTCAGTCCGGCTCCTCTGAGTTCACAACCTTGACCGGAGTTCGCCTGCAGCAATGCGAACTGGCGCGCGACGCTGTTCGCGACGTTGTCCACTACCTGTTTGCGTACGCCCCGCCGCGGCACAACAAATCGCACCCCCGCTCCCCGGCGCTCACACAGCAGGTTGCGGACAAGGCCGCCGTCCGCGATTGGATGCTGCAGAAGAATGGTTGGAGGCACCCTCGACGCAAGTACATAGTACTGCAGGACGAAACCACGAAGGACCTCCGGCGGGCTCAGGATGCCGGTCCCCTCGACCGGGAAATCCTGTCGTCCCAGAATCCTGCCGTCGCGCACACAGAAGACCTCGACCAGAGCGGAATCGCGGTCCTGCGCCACGGCCAGGATGTCCTGGTCCCCTCTCAATGCCGTAACGCCCGTGTACTTGTTCGTGATAAGGTCGACCGCCTGCACGCGGTCTCGGAGCAACGCCGCTCGTTCGAAGTCCATCCGCGTTGACGCTTCTTTCATCCCGGCGACGAGAGAATCGCGCACGGCACGGTGCCGTCCCTCGAGGAACAACACTATCTGGTCTATCGTCTTCCGGTATTCTTCTCTCGTAATCGCGCCTATGCATGGTCCAGGACAGAGGCCGATTTGCATGTTCAGGCAAGCCCTGGCCCGCGTACCCCCCAGTGGCCCGGAACAGACCCTGAATCGAAACACTTTCCGTATCAGGCGCAGCGTTTGACGGACAGAGCGCGCGTCTGCAAATGGGCCGAAATACACCGAGCCGTCGGCCACGCGACGCCTGGTTACTGCCACGGTCGGCCATTCATTTCGAATGTCAACCTTGAGGAAAGGAAAACTCTTGTCATCCTTCATTCGTGCGTTGTACTGAGGCCTGTAACGCTTGATAAGCTCCGCCTCAAGAACGAGCGCCTCCTGCTCGGTGCTCACCATGAGGAACTCAAGATCGCTTATCTCTGACACGAGTCGCCTGGTCTTCGTGCTCAGTCCGGACTTCGAGCCGAAATAGCTTCGCACCCGGCTGCGGAGATTCGAGGCTTTGCCGGCGTAGATTACCTGTCCGAGCGCATCCCTAAACAGGTAGACCCCCGGTGACTGCGGGGCCAGCGCCATCTTGCGGCGAATCGCTTCTGAAGCCATCACAATTCGATTCTAACAAGACCGCACGCCTCGGGCAAAAGGGCATTTGCTGTGTTACAATAAAATTCCCATGGAGCAGGAGATCACGGCTTTCCTCGACTACCTGGCCAAGACCAAGGGTTCTTCACAGAACACCGTGGCTGCCTACCGCAATGACCTCGCCCAACTCTCGGAGTTCATGACGGCTGAGAAGGCAAAGGGCATACTGGCCTCCCAGGAAGAACTGCTCATGGCCTATCTTGTGAATCTCAAGGGGAAGGCGTACTCGCCGGCCACTACCGCGCGCAAGATTGCCTCGGCCAGGTCATTCTTCAAGTACCTCGTGGCCAGCGGGCAACTCAAGGAAAACCCCGTCAGAAACCTGATGAGCCCCCCGGTCAACAAGAAAGCGCCTCGTGTCCTGACGCAGGCCGAGTATCTCAGGCTGGTCGCTGTCCCCCGGTCGCTCTCGACGCCGGAGGCGCGACGGGATGTGGTCATGCTCGAGGTGCTCTATGCAACCGGACTCAGGGCGAGCGAAATCGTGTCGCTGCAACTGCGCGACATCGATCTCCGCCAATCGACCCTGTGCTGTCGACACGGCGAGTCCCATAGACAGATTCACCTGTCGGCCGACGTAGTCGGCCTCTTGCGAGAATACGTTGCGGATGGACGGCTCGATCTCCTGTACGATGAGAAGGAGCAGTCGCTCTTCCTGAATAGACGTGGGCACCAACTCACGCGCCAGGGGTTCTGGCAAATAGTCAAGAACTACGCGGTCAAAGCCGAGCTTGGCGACCGCGTCACTCCTCACACGCTGCGCCACAGCTTTGCCGTCAGAAAAGTGCAGGGGGGGACGGACCTGCGTTCACTCCAGCAGACGCTGGGCCATGCGTATATCTCGAGCACCCGGGTTTACAAGCAACCCCTCTCTACGGTGAAATAGGTCATATGGGAAAGAAGCAGCGTCGCAATCAGTCACGCAAGATTCCAGCCGGAGCAGTGCGCCCTGCCGGGGCCATCTCCATTACCGCGCAGGCGCAGGCAGACGAGCCACGACGCATGCGCGTTACCGCTAAGGCGGCACCCGGCGCTACGTGGGAGGAGTTCGGCGAGCGCTACCGCTACGTGAATGCCGAACTGAAGCAGATTGGCATTCTCGCGGGTGCCTTCCTAATCGTGCTGCTCATTCTCAATGCCGTGATCGGCTGAACGCCTATCTCGAGGTTGACTCTACGTGGGTCTCGAGGCAGCCAGGACACAGCTTTTCAAGCATCTCTCGTGGGAGATTCGCGACCGGCGGGTCGTCGAGGCGATGAAGCGTGTCCCGCGGGAGAAGTTTGTTCTGCCGGATGACCTGCAGGCGGCCTACGACGACCATCCTCTAAGCATCGGATACGGCCAGACCATCTCTCAACCCTTCATCGTCGCGCTCATGATTCAGGCTCTCCACTTGAAGAGCAGTGACAAGGTCCTGGAGTTGGGAACCGGCAGCGGCTATGTGGCGGCCATATTGGGACTGCTGGCTGAGAAGGTCGTGAGTGTCGAGATTGTCCCCGAACTGGCGGAGTCCGCCGCTGATGTCCTCGGCAGACTCGGACACAAGAACGTCGCCGTCCATCTGGTTTCGAAGTCGACCCTCGGGTGGCTCGACGACGCCCCGTACGACGCAATCATCGTTTCCGCAGGAGCCCCCTCGGTGCCGGCGATGCTCCTCGGCCAGCTCAAGTGGCGCGGTCGCCTCGTCATTCCGGTCGGCTCGCGCTTCCAGCAGGACCTCCTGAAGATAACAAGGTTGCAAGAAGGCGACAAAGTCGAGAACATGGGCACATGCTACTTCGTGCCGCTCATTGGGGACGGCGCCTGGCGAGCGTGAAAAGAGAGGAGTGCCCCCAAGGGGATTCGAACCCCTGATCTCCAGCTTGAAAGGCTGGCGTCCTAGGCCTCTAGACGATGAGGGCGTGCAGGAACTTCACGGGTAGACTGGCAGCGAGTCGAGGCCGCATGTCTCAGGGAACCCACACATCAGGTTCATGTTCTGGACGGCCTCCCCTGCCCCACCCTTGACAAGGTTATCAATACAGCTTATGACGAGCAAACGACCCGTCCGGCAATCGAGTCGCGGAAAGACGTGGCAATAGTTGCTGCCCCACACGTGCTTCGTGGCCGGAGGCAAGTCTACCACGTGTACGAACGGCGCATCCGCATAGAAGTCGCGATACGCCTGCAGGACTGCCTGCACGGGGTCGGATATTCCCTGCAGCCAATCCTGTGACAGCCGCAGGTAACATGTGCTGAGTATGCCCCTCGTCATCGGAACGAGATGGGGCTGAAAGATCACGTCACCTGCGTTTGAGTCAAGTCCCGCGCACTCCTGCCGGATTTCCGGCATGTGCCTGTGCCCTTCCACCGCATATGCGGCCACGCTCTCGTTGCACTCAGCGTAGTGGGTCGTGAGGGCCAGACTGCGGCCGGCCCCGGAGACGCCTGACTTACTGTCAACGATTATGTCGCCTTCTGTCATGCCCGTGGCCATCGCCGGCGCTAAGGCCAGTATCGCGCCTGTTGGATAGCAGCCGGGATTGGCGACAAGATGCGCCTGAGCGATTTCGGTGCGGTGCAGCTCCGGCAGGCCGTACACGGCAGTCGTGAGAAGCTGCGGGCATGGATGTGGGGCGCCATACCATGTCTCGTACTCGCGCGGGTCCTTGAGCCTGAAATCGGCGCTGACGTCGATGAGTCTTAACCCCTGCTTCACCAGGGGCTCGACGATCTCGGCGCTCGCCTTGTGCGGCATGGCTGAGAATACGAAGTCCACCGAGGCGTCAAGCCCGGGCTGTATCACCAATTCGGAGCCTGCGAGATGCGGGAAGACCTCAGACAGGCGCTTACCGGCAAGACTGCGCCCGGTCACGCAACAAAGGTCGACCTCGGGATGCTGCAAAAGCAGGCGAGCCAAGTCAACCCCGATGTAACCGGTGACGTTTACGATTGCGACGCGAGTTTGTGCCATGGTTCAGAGATGCAATTATACACTACGAACATTCGCGGCTCACCTGCTCCAGGGGGCGGGAAGGAGCGACAGGCAGCAACACCTTGCTGTTGATGGTCTACGATTCTCTCCTCCCCTAACTGTTCAGCGAAAATGTCAGTATGCAGGAGATGGTGATGCTGAGCAGGAAGGGGTGGAAGAGGCTGGTAACCACGAGCCCAATCATTGTAGAGCACGTTGCGGGTGCCTGGGGATAGGGGTGTGGTCTGCTGTAGGGGCGCTTCGGGAAGCGCCCGGTGATTGTGGCAAGACGCGGTCGTAGCCATTGAGTAGGACGAGAATAGCGCGGGGGTGATGTGGGTGACCGTAGTCACGAACGGGGGACGGGTCGTTCCCGAACGACCCCTACATCACGAACCACCACCACGTCCCCACGGGCAACCATGGGTTGTTGCCGCGACCTTCATCGATTGCCGGGCCGTTCACGAACTACCCTACATCCGAACCCTCCCCATCGACCCTGGGGCAAGGCACGAATCATCGCCGGGGCGGGTTTCAAACCAGGTGGCCGCGGTCACGTGCCGCCACCGCGCGAAGGTGACAGGACCGCTGACCTCCCAAGAGGGCATTTTCGCTGGACACCAACAACAGGTGGCAGCACCTTTGACTGACACCGAGGCCATGCGATACAGTTTCTCCTTCATCTTTCGTATGGAGGCAGACACTATGCCCGGAATCTACTTCTTGGACGTAACCAACCGCGACGGTGTTCAGACTGCCCGGCTTGGCCTTTCCAAGCTGGAGAAGACGATGCTGAACCGCTATCTCAACAGGATGGGCGTCTTCCAGTCCGAGTTCGGTTTCCCGACCACGAAGCACGAGTCTTTGTACCTCCAGGCCAACTTGGAACTGCAGGAGATGGGCAAGATGCGCCCCATCCGGTTGGCTGGCTGGCTCAGGGCGACCGTCGAGGATGTTCACACCGCCTTCAGCATGGTTCCGAAGCTGAAGCACATGAACCTCTCCATCTCAACATCCCAGCAGATGATTCAAGGGAAGTGGGGCGGTCGCGTGACAGAAGACGATGTCATAGCGTCCATGACCAAGGCTCTTGATGCCGCCAAAGAGCATGGAGCGGAGTCTGTGGGCATCAACGCGGAGGACGCGTCTCGAACCAATCTTGAATTCCTCATCAGGTTCTCCCGCGCCGCCAAGGAGCACGGCGCCGACAGGGTGCGTTACTGCGACACTCTCGGCTACGACAACCCGTTCAGCATCTACGACGCGGTGAAGACCCTTGCCGAGACCATCGAGTTGCCGCTCGAAGTGCATTGCCACGGCGACCTGGGGATGGCAGTAGCGAACTCCCTCGCCGGGGCCAAGGGCGCGCTTGACGGCGGCCAGGATGTCTACATCAACACGACGGTGAATGGCATCGGTGAGCGCGCAGGCAACGCGGATCTGGTCGCCACGATTCTTGCCGTGACCAAGTCCAAGGGCTTCGCGGGCAAATACGAGCTGGGCAGGCCCATCACCCTGACCAGGGCATGGAAGACGGCGCAGTTCGCCAGCTACGCATTCGGCGTTCCTATTCCCATCAACCAGACAGGTGTGGGTGCCAACGCCTTCGCGCACGCATCGGGTATTCATGCAGACGGCGTCCTGAAGGACCCTGAAAACTACGAGCTGTACAGCTTCTCGGAGCTCGGGCGCGGCGAACCGGAGCTTGTTGAGACCGGCAGGGAGATCTGCTCCGGCGAGTATGGCGGTGTTTCCGGCTTCCGCCACCTTATGGGCCGAATGGCCGTGACATTCGAGGATGCAGACGACGCACGCAAGAAACTGGAGCTGGTGCGCTACGCCAACGTGCTGGCGCAGAAGCCGCTTACTACAGACGAGCTTAAGTTCATCTGCAAGTACCCGGACATATCGCGCAAGTTGCTGACGATGGTGCCGCCCGAATAGCACGCTGCGACCTTGACACATGTCGGCACGCAGCCGATAATGGAAAGCCACGAGCGGGTGTAACTCAGTGGTAGAGTTCCTGCTTCCCAAGCAGGCTGTCGCGGGTTCGAATCCCGTCGCCCGCTCCACCATTCTGAACGAGGATGTCTCGTCGCGCCGCGAACATGAACACACTACTCCTACGCCAGAGTGTCCACTCCACGCCTTCGACTCCAGTCCGAATCCTGTCACCGGCGTGAATGCGTTCCGTCCTCGACTCCGCGAGCTTCCTGGCGGGCGTTCCTGACGTCAATCACGTCACCAGGGAAAAGGGTCTCGTCACCGTCCACCAGAAATACTCATCCACAATCTTCAGCAAGCCCTTGTCGTAGGAAGCGGATAGCTCG
>JAUVYD010000243.1 GCA_030603265.1 Dehalococcoidia bacterium | reverse complement strand
AGCGACACGGGGGGCGTCACCATCTACGGCCGCTCCGACTCAACACTCAACCCATCCGGAGTACGAATCGGGACGGCCGAGATATACAACCAGGTGGAGAAAATCGAGGGCATTGCGGACAGCCTTGCCATCGGTCAGGAGTTCAAGGACGAGCAGCGAATACTCCTGTTCGTCAAGCTCTCCGAGGGCTACGAACTGACCGATGAGCTGCGGCAGGAGATAAGGAAGACATTGCTTCGGAACGCGTCACCCCGACACGTCCCCGCCAAGATTATCGCCGTGCCTGACATCCCTTACACTCTGAACATGAAGAAGGTGGAGGGCGCAGTCACAAACGTGATTCACGGCAAACCTGTCCTCAACCGGGACGCGCTCGTGAACCCCGAGTCACTCGAGTACTACACAGACCTGCCGGAACTCAAGACATAGCCGGCGGGCACGAACGGCATCTCGACTGCACCATACCGGGCCGGACGCGCCAGCGCGACCGGCCCGGGTGGCATCCAGCGAGTGCGCGAGGATACAATACGAGAACCCGCAGAGAGGAGACACTGCAGCGTGAGCAATACTTGGAGAGCAATGTTTCAACCTGAGAGCGTCGTGATAGTCGGCGCGTCTGCATCACCCGGAAGGCCGGGGCATGAGATCATCCGAAATCTCCAGGCCAACGAGTACGGTGGCAGGATTCACCTCGTCAATCCGAAGGGCGGCGAGATTCTTGGACTTCCCGTCACCGCCGATATCGAAAGCCTGCCGGACAACATCGACAATGCCGTTATCATCGTGTCTGCTTCTGCGACCACCGATATGGTGCGCAGGTGCGCCGCGAAAGGCATCGGCACATTCGTTCTAGCCGCCGGTGGCTATTCCGAGGTCGATGAGCAGGGGGAACAGCTGCAACAAGATCTTGAACAGACCATCAAGGAACTCGGCGTTCGAGCCATAGGCCCGAACACATCCGGGCATATCTCGACGCCGCACAAGTTCACGTCGAGCTTCTTCCCACTGGGGTGGATTCGACCCGGCAATATCTCGTATATCGCCCAGACGGGCAACTTCGCCACTCACACCCAGCGCTACATCACCACCGGAGAACACTACGGAGTTGCGCGCGTCATTGGACTGGGAAACAAGATTGACATCGAGGAAAGCGAGGTCCTTGAATACCTCGCAGATGACGATGAGACAAAGGCGGTATTCCTCTACCTCGAGAGCTTCAAGCAACCGCAACGCTTCATGCAAGTTGCCCGCAAGGCCTCAGCCAGGAAGCCCATCTTTCTTCTGAAGGGTGGCACGTCGCAGGAGGGTTCGAAGGCAGCGATTGCCCATACGGCTGCCCTGGCATCTGATTCGAGGATTGTCGAGGCGGCCCTGCGCCAGTCGGGCGTCACTCAACTCACAGAGTACTCGCAGCTGTTCCATGTCGCCAAAGCCATCTCTTTCATGCCGCTACCGCGCGGCAACAGAGTCAGCTTCCTGTGCCCATCCGGCGCCATGCTCGTAGTTCTGACGGACTTGTGTCGTCAGAAGTGGGACCTTGTTGTGCCGGAGCTCGAAGAGGTGAACCGGCAGCGACTGCAAGACATCGGGCCAACGTGGCTCCGCATGCGGAACCCTGTGGATATCTGGGGACCGGCGATGGTGCACGGCATCGAGAAGGCCTATCGCGATGCCATTGAAGCGGTGATGGACGATCCCAACATCGACGCGGTTGTTGTTGTTATGGTCCTGATTGACGAATTCGGCACGCCACCCCTCCACTTCCTTGTCGACATGGCGCACAAGTACCCGGACAAACCCCTGTACGTGTCATTCACCGGCATCAAGGAGCGGATGGAGGAAGCGAAGGCATTCCTGGAGCCACGCGGCGTGCCGACATATCCCTACATCGAGCAACCCTTCGAGGTGCTGTCCATTCTTAACCAGGCAAGGCAGGCTATGGAACGCTCACAACTCGAGCGCTAGTCCGGCCGGCAGCAGAGCAGCGCCTCAACACAGGAGCCGTAGTCAAGGAGAGGAGGTGATTCCAGACATGGAGTTTCCAGGCTATGAGCGTCCCGATGGCAAAGCGGGTATCCGCAACTACGTGCTGGTGCTTCCGGCCAGCAGATGCGCAAACGAACTGGCAGCCAACATCGCCGACGGAGCAGCAGGAGCGATTCCCATTCTCCACAACCACGCCTGCGCCCGTCTGCAACCCGACACCGACCGCGCCTTTCGCATCCTTGCAGGACTGGGCAGAAACGCGAATGTAGCCGGAACCGTGGTTGTCGGCATAGGATGCGACAACATC
>JAUVYD010000061.1 GCA_030603265.1 Dehalococcoidia bacterium | reverse complement strand
CCAAGAAACCGCCTCAGCGTGGCGGCAAAGCCCACATACACCCACCCTTTCCATCAATCCACGGATTACGGCCATGGCCACGGCTTGCCGGACTGTCTCTCTGATTTCTTCATAGCCAGGACTCTGACCTGTTCTGAGAATGGACACGATGCTTTTTGTCATAGGCTCTCCTTCCCTACTTCATTGAGATTGGATGCGCGGCAAAGGACGTACGAGCAGGCCGCTGGGAGCAGCGTTGTCAGTTTAGTCAGCGGAGACGAGCCAGTGCGGCTAGAGAGACAGGAGCCGTTGTGGGCTATGCGAGGAAAGACGATACCTGCGGCGCGCGTATAAAAGTAGCAACACCTCACCCCCCACCCCATCGAATTTTCCCATTGGCTTCTACTCAACGCCTATCCTTCAACCACCCCTTCCTCAAACACCCAAGCACATGACCCAATCTCGGCAGGTTCACGAAATTGATTCTAAAACCAAGCGTCCTGATATGTCAATAGCGCGAATTGCCTCTGTTGATGGTCTACGATTCTGTCCTCCCCTAAGCGTTCAGCGAAAATGTCCGCATGCAGGAGATGGTGGCGTTGAACAGAAAGGGATGGAAGGGGCCGGTGTCCACGAGACCAATCGTAACTGTAGGGGCGCGGCATGCCGCGCCCGTAGGGCAGTGTGTCGTTCAGGGCTGTGTTGGCCTTTGCGATGCTGTGTGACGACAGGGCGACGGGCCAGGCATGCCATGGCCCCTGCATCACGAACCTCCACCACGTCCCCACGGGCAACCATGTGCTGTTGCCGTGACCTTCGTCAGCCGCCGGGCGGTTCGCGAACCGCCCCAACAGTCGGATGGCCCCACACACTCCCCCAAGGGTGGGTCCTGAACCCGCCCGCACCACGAACAGTCAGTGTCCATGCCGCCACAGGGCGGAGGTGACAGGACCGCTGATCTCCCAAGAGGACATTTTCGATGGACAACAACATGAAGAGGGGAGCGCTGAAGATGAAGGAGGCAGGCAAGGTCCGACTCGACAGCTAGCAAACATCGCCAAGTGCGTGTTCGAGGAAGCGCTCGAACTCACCCTCCGCATCGGCCACGGCAGGGATGGACGGAGAGTACAAGATACGACGGCCCTCACGCTTCGATGTGACGAGCCCGCCGGCCTCAAGCACATGCAAGTGGTACGAGACCGTCTGGCGCGGAACATCCAGCATCTGCTGCAGCTCCGAGGAGCTCATCTCCCTGCCCCGGAGGAGTTGCAGCACTCGCAGCCGCGTATCCGCGGACAGGGCCCGGACTATGTTCACGACGTCTTTCATACAGACCCGGGGCGCAGCATCCGCTTCAGGAACCGTCGCCCGTGCAGACATGCTACTTCAGAGAGTGACATGCGTCAATCGTGACAACACGTGAGAAGGCCGTCGCAACGACACAACAGTACTGCTCAGGTGCTATTATGTTCCCGGACGGCAGAAAGAAAGCACTGAGGAGGGCACTGACATGAAAGACCCGAACAGCACTCCCGCCGGACCCGTAGCGTCGGCAGCCCCCGCAGACGGCATCGCCTACTGCGGACTCTACTGCGAGGAGTGCCCCTTCCACACAGGCAGAATCGCCGACCTTGCGCGCGACCTGCGTGCCCAACTCCGCAAGGCGAAATTCGACCGGATTGTCCGGTCACTCTCTGCAGAGCCCTACCTCAAAGTCTTCTCCGGCTACCCTGCCTCCTACGAGCTGCTGGGCGGCCTCGTGAAGCTGCGCTGCAAGTCCATGTGCAAGGGTGGAGGCGGACCTCCCTGGTGCAAGATACGAACATGCGGCCAGGGGAAGGGACTGGCAGGCTGCTGGGAATGTGGCGAATTCGAGACGTGTGAGAAGCTTCAGACACTCGTCACAGCACACGGCGACGCACATATACGCAATCTGAAGAAGCTGCGGCGCTCCGGGGTGGAGGCTTTCCTGTCCGGACCAAAGCACTGGTGACACACGATACCGACGCCCTCGCCACAGGGCCGAATACTGCAAGGAGGAGCGAGGATGCAGAAGCTGGCCTACGCACTGATCGGCATAGGAGCGGTCGTACTCGTCGTCTGGGGAGTGAAGGAGTTCTTCATTGACCCCGAGGTCGACCTGCTGATACGCATCGCAGTCGGCGCAGTCGGACTCGGACTCCTTGTCCTGCTCGGAGTTGTGCTGAGAGACCGCAGGCGTTCCAGCAAGGACGACCGCTTCAAGGAGGTAGAGAGATGATTATCACGACCACGGACACCATCACGGGCAAGAAGATAGTCCGCACAATCGGTTGGGTGAAGGGAAGCACGATTCGAGCCCGCCACGTCGGAAAGGACATCGTCGCCAGTCTGCGGGGCATTGTGGGCGGCGAAATCGTGGAGTACACGAAGATGATGGCCGAGGCACGCGAGGAGTCGATTGCGCGCATGATTGAGGATGCCGAAGCCCAGGGCGCGAATGCCATCGTCGGGATGAGATTCAGCACATCTCTGGTCATGCAGAACGCGTCCGAGATTCTCGCGTACGGCACCGCCGTGGTTGTGGAGTAGAGCACGCACCGAGGCGGCGCAACCGAGGGCTCTCTCCCTCAGAACCATTCTGTGAGCCCCGGAGTTGCAACCGCCGGATTCCCGTGACAGGAGCGTTGCCAGTACCGATTGAGCCCGCGCAGCCACTAGTGGAATGCCCTCTGTACTTGGGTCGAGGCTGCGCGACACATCCCGCTCAGGAACGCTGCGCACTGGCAACCCGTGGCGCAAGTGGCCCATCCTGCCCGACATTGCAGTGTGCGACGCGATTTGCGCTCTGCAATCAGAGCTAGTACGATAATTGGATATTGCCGCTTTTCGGCGCTACAGAAGACAGCTTTTGCAAAGACGAATCAGAATCGCAGTTGACGCCGCGGGCGGGGATTACTCGCCGGCAGACAGCGTCAAGGGAGCACTCAAGGCAGCCCAGCGGGGCGGCGTCGAGGTTATCCTCGTAGGCCCTCCGGACCAGATTGCGCTTGAGATCCACCGGTGCGGCGGCTTGCCCGAACACGTCACTGTCGTCCAGTCCCGCGAAGGCATTCGCGAAGGAGAGTCCGCCACGAACGCGCTGCGACGCAAGGCATTGTCTTCCGTATCTATGGCCGCGAAACTCGTCCGTGACGGCAAAGCAGATGCCATGGTCAGCGCCGGCTCGACGGGTGCGACATCGGTGAGCGCGATGCACTTCGTCGGCCTCATGCCCGGCATCGGACGACCGGTCGTCTGCGTCCCTCTTGTCGGCCTCGCTCCCGAGACCATCCTTGTCGACGGTGGAGCCAATGTCGACTGCAAGCCCCACCACATGCTCTCTTTCGCGGCCATCGGCGATGTATACGCGAGACGAGTGCTCCATGTTGACAAGCCGAAGGTAGCTCTCCTCAGCACAGGAACTGAACGGGGCAAGGGCTCCCGCGTTCTGAAGGACAGCTATTCCCTCCTCGAGCGGAGCGGCCTGAACTTCGTGGGCAACGTGGAGGGCTTCGACGTCCTCACCGGCAAGGCCAACGTCATCGTCTGCGATGGCGTCGTGGGCAACGTGCTCCTCAAGTTCTATGAGAGCCTCGGGCCATGCTTCACTCGCTGGGTGACCGGTCGCTTGAAGGGTCGACCGCTGATGGGACCGGGCCGTCGAGTCCTCTGTCAGATGTCGACGTTCACGCGGCTGACACGAGCCGAGAGCGCCGGCGGCGGGATGCTGTGGGGCATCAACGGAGTTGTCCAGATCATGCACGGCAACAGCAAGGCACGGCACTTCGAGCGGGCCATAGCCCGCGCTCGCCAGGCAGTCGAGGCCAACGTCATAGCCGAACTCAAGGACGAGTTGGCGACGGTGCTGGAGCGCTGCCAGACGTCCCTCGAGTCCGCCAGGGCAGAGTCAAAAGGGACTCAGACTCTGTTCGCCCCTTCGCTCTAGATTCGCGCCCCGTACCAGGGTCGTTTTCCTCAGCAGCCAGCCCTCACACTATCTTTATGAGCAATTTCGCAGCCGATAGACGGTCTCGAACGAGTTGAACAGGTCGAGGTACTGCTCCAGATAGCGGCTCAGCAGGAAGTTCTGCCTCACCGTCTCGCGTGCTTTCAGACCCATCTCGCGACACATCCCGGGGTCCTTCAGCAACTCGACAATCCTCTCGGCGGCCTGCTCAACAGATGAGACGAGGAAGCTGTTCACGCCGTCCTCAATCTGCAGCTTGATTCCCCCCACATCACCACCGATGACGGGAGTCCCTTTCCACATCGCCTCGGACACGGTGAGGCCGAAGCCCTCGCGCAGTGATTTCTGCAACACGACTGCCGCCCTGCGCTGAAGAGCGTTCACAAGGGCGCCGTCCTGGTGGCTGATGATGATTATGTCGTCTGCCTGTTGTCCCAGGAGCGACTCGTAGACCGCCGGTCCCTCGGGGTCATCCGTGGCGACATTGCCGAGAAGGACAAGACGGCAGGGTACGGCTTCACGGGCGAGATTGAACGCGTCAATCACCCCCTGGGGGTCCTTCCATCGATCAAAGCGCGACACCTGCACGACCAGCGGCAGGTCTGTCGGTATGGAGTGGTGAGCCAGTCGCTCATCGATCTCGTCGTCGCGCATCTCCTTGTTCACGATGGAGAACGGATCGATAGCAGGCATGAAGTAGACCTGTGGTGTCTCAAGCTGCTGCGTGTAGTCCCGCGAGCTCAGAATCGCCGCGTCGTACTGGTTGATGAACTGTGTCAGGTACGACCACAGCTCCGGGTTCGGGGCGCCGAGGTCAATATGGCAGCGCCAGATCCAGGGGCCGCCCTTCCTGTAGTGGGTCACCAGCGGGAGCGGTTGAGGGTCGTGGATGATGACGATGTCGTGCGTGAGATGGTTGAGGATGGAGTTCTCGTAGACGACGTGTTCAAACACCTCCCGTTTGCGCTCGCTCCAGTTGATGTCCCCTCCCTGGAGCGCATTGTGCATCTTCTTCGTCACCGTGAAGAAGTCGGGAGAGCCGTGAATTGTCCGCCAGCCGGTCTCGATACCGAGGCTGTTCATCAGGATAGTGAGTGACGAGAGCAACATCGACACTCCCCCTCCGTAGTAGGTGGAGTTGACGTTTACGACGCGGTGGTCCTGCAGAGGCAAGGCCTTCCTCTTGATTCTTGCGACCAGCTCTGCGCCGATGAGAGGCTCGTAGTCGTCAATCCGAACAAGGCCGAAATGGTCCATGGAGGTCTCCTTTCATTGTCCTGCGTCGGCCGATGCCAACTCGCGCATGAACTGGGCGGTTTGCTCTGGAAGACTCGTATTGATGTGGATGCCGGAGCCTATCTCGAAGCCCGCCACGGCGGTGAGCCTGGGATAGATGCGCAGATGCCACGAATAGTACGGCTCGCATTCGTCACCCACCGGCGCCGTGTACAGGATGTGATTGAAATCGGGGTTGTTGAGCCCCGTGAAGAAGCGACGCAACGAGTCCCGCATGACGCCTGCAAACTCACGGAGTTCATCGTCCGGCACACCCGCAAGCGAAGCCCTCGGGTTCCTCGGAACTACCCAGGTTTCGAAAGGCCGACGGGAGGCGTAGGGGTGAATCTCCACAAACGATGGCGACTCGCGCACAACGCGCAGTCGCTGTTCCAATTCAAATTGCAGCAGGTCAGAGTAGAGATTCCTTCCGCGCTCGTCAAAGTGGAGGGTAGCGACATCGTACTGATGTCGCACGTGCCATGGCACCACCGGCGTGGCCACAATTTGAGAGTGCGGATGATCAAGCGACGTTCCCGCCGACGGCCCGTGGTTCTTGAAGATGGTGACCTGCCTCACATAGGGGAGGGCGCTCAGAGTCACGAGACGGTCCCTGTAGGCCCGCACGACGTCGAACACCTCATCATCGCTCATGAGACCCAGCATCCGGTTGTGGAGAGGAGACTCGACAACCACCTCGTGAGCGCCCACACCATCCACACAGAGGGCGAGAGGATGCTCCTGCCGGCGCTCCGTGGAGCCCTCCGGGCTGACGGCAGGGAACTTGTTTGCGAAGACCCTCACCCGCCAGCTGCCGGTCGCAGGGTCGGCATACGAGGCACTCGCCTCGGGAGTCCGGGTCTCATTGCCGGGGCAGAAGGGACACGACGGAGAGAACGACTCGGGCAGAGGTCTCGCAGTTGCCCGCGCGAAATCGTGCGGCCTCCTGGCACGCTCGGTCGCGATAACGACCCATTCACGGGTCGTAGGGTCAAGCCGCAACTCAGACATCGGTCCCGTCACGCAGAAGACGTTTCGGCCGCCTCATCACCGCCATTGCGGACAAGCTTACCCGACTGCCTGCGGTGTTCACAAGCGCACGAATCCGACCGCAGGCCGCGATTCCAGGCGCCGTGCAGGACAGGAGCGCAGTCGGCCGCCGGAAGGAGCCAGTGGAGCCGCCCGGTTCTCGCCCGCCGGCTTACCCTGAACCGGTCTTTGCGCTAGAATATCCCGCCAGTGAGACAGCTCTCCACTTCGACACAGGTCTTTCTCGGTCTGGCCCTGCTGAACGCAGTACTTGCCGTCGCCATAAGCTTCCTCCCTCTGGGAATCGCAGACAGCGGCGAGTCCACCACGATATCGCCGACCCTTGCGGCAGTCATCAATGCATCTGTCGTTCTTTTCGTCTACGGTGGCCTCGGCTACGTCGGCCTGCGGCTCACCAGGAAGCTGGGCTACCCCGACCTCATGGACACGCAGGTGACAACCCGACAGCGGTTCATCACACCGGCTATCGCAGGCTTGTGGATCGGGCTCATCTTCATCGTGGCCGACAACATCTTCAGCAGGTTCCACAGCCTCGGGCCACTGCCCCATCCGCCTTTTCCAACGTCGATTCTCGCGTCCCTCTCCGCCGGCATCGGCGAGGAAATGGTCTTCAGGCTGTTCTTCATTCCGCTGCTGGTCTGGCTGGTGTCAAGAGTTGCCCTGAGAGGCGAGCAGGAGAATGCCGTATTCTGGGCAGCCGCCATCTTCTCGGGCATGTTCTTCGCTGCGGGCCACATCCCGTCAGTCATGCTGCTGTTGGGAACGGGCAGCTTCGCGGACATCCCGACTGCCCTGATGGTGGAGATTTTCGTGCTCAACGGCACGCTGTCGCTCGTCACCGCCCACTTCCTGCGGAAGAGCGGCTACCTCGCCGCCGTAACCGTGCACACGAGTGCCGATATCGTCTGGCACGTCATCTGGGGACTGATGAGATAGGAAATACATCGGCAGTGGGACTCATCGCCGTTCACTGGGCTCCAAGGTACAAACCGCGCACGGAGCCCGGCACACCGACTAGAAGCAGTCCTTCCTGCGCCGCAACTCTGCGAACACGTCCACGTCCGTGACGTCCGGCATGCCAAGCGCCCGCTTCAGCACGGGTTCCGAAACGCGGAGAAACGGGTTCGTCGCGCACTCTTCCGCCATCGTCGAGGGCACGGCGGGCTCCACTGACTCCGCCAGTGCGCGCATCTCTTCAAGCCGATGACGCACTGCCTCGTTGTCCGGCTCCACTGTGAGCGCGAACTCGTAGTTCTCCAGCGAATAGTCGTGCCCGCAATAGACAAGCGTCTCGGGAGGCAGCGACGCAAGCCGCTGGAACGACGCCCACATCGTCTCGGGCGAGTGGGTGAAGAGGCGTCCGCACCCACCGACGAAGAGCGTGTCCCCCGTGAAGACCGCTCCGGCAGACCCGCCCGACGGGGGCAGGTAGTAACAGACGGAGTCCTCCGAGTGACCGGGCGTGCTCAACACCATGACGGTGAACGGCCCGATGTGCAGAGTTGTCTCCCCCGCATCACCGACACGCGGCACGCCGACAAGCTCACAGCCTGTTGTGGCGACCAGTTCATCCGACCCTGCTGTATGGTCGAAGTGGTCGTGGGTCCAGAGAACCACCAGCAACACGGAACCCGTCTCACGGAGTCGCCGCAGCACCGGCGACGCTGCTC
>JAUVYD010000011.1 GCA_030603265.1 Dehalococcoidia bacterium | reverse complement strand
CCGCGAATTCGTCGAAATGCACTGCGACGAGGATGCCACATACAAGGCGATCTACGAGCAGCAGATCGAGTTCATCAAGAAGTGGAGGACCCGGCAGGACGTCCTTCAGCCCAAGTACAGCCTGTTCCACCAGTCCTAGTGTAGCGGCACGACCGCGATGACTCCCGGCGGGTAGCTTCGAGCATTTGGAGCTACCCGCCTCTGCAGAATGCCTGCGAGTCACCGAGCGGCAGCATACACAACGTCAAGACAACAAGAGAGAGTCAACATGAGACTGTTGAGCAAGGTCCTGAAAGGCGTTGACCGGGTGAGTGAATACACGGGCCGGGTGGTCAGCTGGGTCACGGTGATTATGATCCTGGTCGTCACCTACAACGTATTCATGCGCTACTTCCTCAACATGCCCACGGTCTGGTCCTTCGACATGAACTACATGCTTGGAGGTGGGATGATTGCGTTGGGCATGGGCTTCATCATGAAGCACCGCGAGAACGTACGTATCGACATCGTGTCAAGCAGGTTCTCGCAGAAGACGCAGCTCTTGATAGAAGCCGTATTCGGTCTGCTGTTCTTCACCCCAGTTTTTCTCCTCATTTCGCGGGTGTACTGGCTGGACTTCATCAACGCCGTCATCATAGGCGAGAAATCCATGCAGAGTTGCTGGTACCCGCCACTATGGCCATTCAAGCTGGCGCTTGCAGCCGGCTTCACACTTCTTCTCCTCCAAGGTGTTGCGAACGCAATTCGCGATCTATTTGAGCTCCTCACAGGAAGAACACTATGATTGAGATAAGCCCTCAACTGGCGACTGTCGTAATGTTCGGTGGGTTGCTGCTACTGGTGCTCACCGGCTACCCCATGGGTCTTATCCTTATTATCCTTGGCACTGTCTTTGGATTCCTGTTGCTCGGACCCGTTGTGTTTGAGATGTTCCGTTACCGCAGCTACAACCTGCTTGCGAGCTTTATCTTCATGGCAGTCCCTCTGTTCATATTCATGGGAGCCATGGTCGAAAGCTCGGGAGTGGCAGAGAAGCTGTTCAACGCACTGTACATCCTTACCAGACGGTTCAGGGGAGGACTAGCCATCGGCACCATCTTGCTAGGCACCATCCTGGCGGCATGTGTAGGCGTCATCGCCGCGTCCGTGGTCACCATGGGGCTGCTGGCGATGCCCACGATGGTCAAGAAAGGCTATGACCGCGGTTTCGCCGCCGGCGCCGTGTGTGCCGGAGGGTCTCTCGGCATCCTCATCCCGCCGAGCATCATGCTGGTTGTGTACGGCCCGACAGCAGGGCTGTCAGTAGGTAAGCTATTCATGGCTGCGTTCCCGGCAGGATTGCTGCTGTCCCTTCTCTACATCGCCTACGTGGCCGCAAGAGCCTACATACAGAAGGACATCGCTCCTGCCATACCGGCGGACGAGCGCTCTGCCACCACCAAAGAGAAGCTGATGATGATCCCCACATCGCTGTTGCCCCCACTCGTGCTCATACTCGCAGTGCTGGGCTCCATCTTCTTCGGTGTGGCCTCGCCGACAGAGGCAGCAGGCGTGGGTGCTCTCGCCTCCGCGCTGCTTGCCATGGCGTACAGACAGTTCAACATGAGGGTGCTGAACAACGCAATGCTGACCACAATGCGGACCACCTGCATGGTGATGGTCATCGGTCTCGGCGCGGGCATCTTCACCGGCGTATTCGACGCAGCCGGAGGCGTGGAGGTCGTTTCCCACGCCATCATGTCGGCACCATTCGGACGCTGGGGTGCCTTCACCGCAGTCATGCTAATCGTGTTCATACTTGGCATGTTCATCGACTGGCTCGGGATCGTCTTTCTTATGGTGCCCATCGCGACGCCAATCGGCGTCGAGCTGGGATTCGACCCTCTGTGGTTCGCGATGATGATTATCATCAATTTCCAGATGTCGTTCATCACGCCACCCTTCGCCTACGCCATCTTCTATCTGAAGGGCATCGCGAAGCCCGAGTGGGGTCTCACCACGCGAGACATCATCCGGGGAGTCCTGCCATACGTCGGACTCATCATTCTCGCGTTGGGACTGTGCATCGCATTTCCGCAGATACTGTTGTGGCTACCGGCACAGATGATAACGTAGTACCGGCACAGCCGAACGCGTGAGAGAACGGGAGAAGGCAATATGAAAATTACCAACGTCAAGACATTCCTCTATAAGCCGACATGGAACTGGCTGTTCGTCAAGATTGAGACGGACGAAGGCATCTATGGCTGGGGTGAGGCAACGTGCCAGGCGCAAGAGAAGCCCGTTGAGGCCTGCATCCACAACCTCGCTGACTATCTCATCGGCAAGGACCCCCGCGACATCGAACTCCACTGGTCGACGATGTTCCGGAACGCATACTGGCGACCGTCCTTCATAGTCACCAGCGCGATGAGCGGCATCGATATGGCCCTGTGGGACATCCTAGGCAAGAGCCTCAACGCACCGATCTACCGCCTGCTGGGTGGGGCAGTCCGTGACAGGATTCCCGTCTACCACAACGGCTGGTGGTTCGCCGCCAACAGCACAGACGACTACGTCTGGCTGGCGGAGCGTGAGGTCAAGGAGAGGGGCGCGAAAGCGTTGAAGTACGACCCCTTCTGGGGCACTGACGTGTTCACATCGACCAAACATGACATACGAAAGGTCCTGGACAACGTGGCCCGCGTGCGGAAGGCGGTCGGCGATGACGTCGAGATAATGCTCGACTGCCACTCGCGCATGACGACAAACGGCGCTATCCGCTTCGCCCAGGCGGTGCGTGAGTACGACCCGGCTTGGTTCGAGGAGCCGCTTCCCACGGACGCCGCGCCGGAGGATCTGGCGAGAATCGTTGCCTCGACAGATATACCTATTGTGACCGGCGAACGGATTGTGACGCGCTGGTGCTTCCGTGACATCGTGGAAAAGCGCGCGGCTACCGCTATCAACCCTGACCCGTGTCACGCCGGCGGCATATCCGAGATGAAGAAGATCGGCGAATTGGCCAACACGTACTATGTTGGGTTTACTCCCCATAGCGCGGGTGGTCCTGTCATGGTCGCGGCGAACCTGCACGTCGAGGCGTGCGCGCCGAACTTCACCATCCACGAGTTCTTCGCCATTGACCCACCGTACTACCAGGAGATACTCAAGGAGCCGTTCCCTGCGCTGATTGACGAGTGCATGCAGCTTCCAGACAAGCCTGGACTCGGCCTTGATCTTAAGGAAGAAGTGCTGGGAAACCGGCCCTACAAGTACCACGACCTGAGCAGCTTCTGGGATGTACCGCAGGTGCCCGCAGGTGGCAAGCTGGAGAGCAAGTAGACTCCTCGCAGGCGTCATAGCCGCTGCCGTCCTCTGAACGCAGCCCCCTTCACAGGAGGCTGTCGTTCTTGCACAGCAGTACGGCTGCAACTCATGGTTGATGAACTCGCCCCCGTTGTCTGAGTCCAGTCCCGGCGGCGTAAGCGGCAGTCTCTTGCGCACCTGGTGCATAGCTCCTCTCACCCTCTCCTGTCTCTTCCCCCGTACGCCCTGACACTCCATCCATCCGGTGTGCACATCAACCGTGTTCAACGTGCTGAGATAGAAGCCCTCCGTGCTCTCACCGCAGTGCATCACCAGGTCCACCTCAAGGAATCCGGGCCGCCCCTCCTCCCCAGTCGGAAAACGTCCGTATCGGTACCGACCGCTTCAGTAAGCTCCCCGGCTTCGTCGTGCTCATCCCTCGCCGTCTCACCTGCCTTCGATACGGACGCAGCAACCGGTCCACCGTCGATGGGCTCATCGCAAGCAACTGCTCCGTCACCTCCGCACTCAGTGCCAGTCGTCCCTTGCGCGCCAGTACCTCGACCAGTTCCGGCAGGAACGGTTGCAGCCTGCGCGAACAGATACAGCCTGCTACCTCCCGCAACTCCTTCAACGCTCCTGTCATCTCTGCTCCGTACCTGCGCGCCCGCCCTCACCACTTCCCAAGCCCTTTCTTCCCCTCCCCCAGCAGCCGGATCCCCGTCTTCCTGTGGGGTATCCCGTTACCCGCACAGACTCATCCAGCAGCATCCTCTCCCCCGGCCTGCCGGCCCTCCTGTATCGCTCCCGTATTGCTCCCACGTACTCTGTCACACTCGCTCCACTCGTGCTCCTTTCAGTAACATCTTTTCTGACGCAAGGCTACCCCCCTTCGGTAACAATAATTGTGAGGCAATTCGAGGACTACCAGTCTGCAGACGACTGGAGTACACTCTAGGCGTGGCTCGTTGTTGGCACGGCGACAGCTGTATCGGCTACAACCGCGGGCCCGCAATTGCATGCAGCAAACCACTCGGAAACTCGTCTTGACTGACTTTCTGACAGGACTCAGGGACCGCAACGCAGTAGTTGAGCTGCCACATGTCACTGGTTCGCCTCACGTGCGACAGCTTACTGCCCTGCCATCGAGACCGCATTGGCTCGGGGACAGGGTGGAGTTCAAATTCTGTTTTCCGGGAGGTATTGAGACATGAAGCCCAAGGCCATCCTCATCGACACCAAGGACAACGTAGCCACGGCCTTTCAGGAACTCGCCAAAGGCGAGACGGTGACGGTCTCGCTCGCGGGTACTGAAGTGACCACTGTGCTGACGCAGGACATCCCGTTTGGCCACAAGTTCGCACTGTCCGCCATCGGACTGCACGAGCCAGTGGTGAAATACGGAGAGACAATTGGACTTGCTACAGACTCCATACTCGCGGGCCGGCATGTCCATGTGCACAACATGGAGAGCCAGAAAGGAAGGGGGGACAAGTAATGGACTTCCAGGGATATCGCAGGAAGACAGGCAAGGTGGGCATTCGCAACCACGTCCTCGTGTTTCCAACAATCGTGTGTTCGTCCGAGGTCGCACGCATGATCAGCGAGAAGGTGCCCGGCACGGTGTATGCGATTCATGGAGCCGGCTGTGGGCACATCGGCGACGACAAGGAGAAGGTCATCAGGACGATGGTGGGCATCTGCGGGCACGGCAACGTGGCCGGCGTCCTGCTTGTCGGCAACGGATGTGAAGTCATCCAGCCCGACCTCATAACTGCGGAGTTGGACAAGATAGGCCAGCGCTACGAGGTCGTGATTGTGCAGGAGGACGGCGGCACGCCCGGATGCATCGAGAAAGGAACGAAGCTAGCGCAGCAGATGGTCGAAGAGGCCAAGAGGGCGAAGCGGGAATCCATCCCCCTGTCCGAGCTGATGCTGGGCCTGGAGTGCGGCGGCTCGGACGCCTTCTCAGGTCTTACCGCGAACCCTTCCCTCGGCATCACTGCCGACAAGCTCATCGCTGAGGGAGGAACAGCCATCTTCTCCGAGACCACGGAAATGCTCGGCTGCGAACACGTCCTTGCGCGTCGGGCAACCGATGAGCAGGTCGCGCAGGACATCTACGATGCCATCTCCGCAGCGGAAGCCAGGGCAATGAGCGGAGGTGAAGACATTCGAGGCACGCAGCCATCACCGGGCAACATCAAGGGCGGACTCAGCAGTATCGAAGAGAAATCCCTCGGCTGCATCCGCAAGGGTGGCGGCACGCCCATCATGCAGGTCGTCAAGTACTCCGAGCATCCCGAACGGAAAGGCCTCATCATCATGGACGCCACGGCGGCTGACGTGATGAACGACACCGGACTCCTGGCCTCAGGCTGCCATCTGATTGTGTTCACCACCGGCCGTGGCACACCGGTTGGCTCGCCGATTGCCCCGGTCCTCAAGGTGTCTACCAACAGTGTCCTGTACGGAAAGATGAAACCCAACATCGACGTAAACGCAGGCGTGATAGTCGACGGGGAGGGCACTCTCGAGAGCGTGGGACAACAGATATTCGACGAGGTCGTTGCGGCGGCCTCGGGCAAGCTCTGCCGTGCCGAGGCGCTCGGTCACCGCGAGTTCGATATCCACTTCGATATGCTCGTGTAGTCTACGAGAGGTGAAGGCAGAAGAGACACAGGGGGGAGTCAGACAATGGACAAGAGAAGCAGCATACTGGAAGCGTGCGCACCGCAGACACCTTCCCTGTACGCACCCGGTGGGTTCACACGCGACGACCTTTCCAAGCCGCAGATTCTCCTGTACTCGACCTCCGGCGAGGCACACCCGGGCAGCTACCATCTCGATAAACTGGTTGAGCAAGCCCGAATGGGCGTTGCACTCGCGGGCGGCACGGGCTTCAAGTTCACCACTTCCGACGTCTGTGACGGCATAGCCCAGGGCCATGATGGCATGAATTACCCGCTCGCGTCGCGCGAGTTCATCGCGGGCATGATTGAGATCTACGCGTGCACGCACCAGTACGACGGGGCAGTCCTGATATCGAGTTGCGACAAGGGCCTCCCCGCGTGTCTCGTTGCAGCCGCCAGACTCAAGGAACTCATGCCCGTCGTGGTCGTGCCGGGAGGCTCCAACGAGCCGGGGCCGTGCTACCTCATGGAGGGTGCGGTCGGCGTAGCGGATGCACAGGTAAAGGCCGGCTTGCTCGCCGCGGAAGAACTCACGTTCATACAGGACCACACGCTGCCCTGCGACGGAGCATGTCAGTTCATGGGCACCGCATCTACCATGCAGGTGATGTCGGAGGCGCTCGGCCTGGCCGCCCCCACGACCGCACTGACGCCCGCCACACAGCGCTACGTGCTCAACAACGCCCGCACCTCGGGACATCTCGTGATGAACCTGCGGGCCAGGGGCATTCGCGTCAAAGATATCCTCACGGAAGGAGCCATCAGGAATGCCGTCGTCATCCACCAGGCAACCGGTGGCTCAACCAACGGACTCCTACACCTGCCCGCAATTGCTCACGCTGCAGGCGTCCCCTTCGACGTGACGATGTTCGATGTTCTCGGGCAGAAGACCCCGTATCTGACAAACATCCACACGGCTGGGCAGTACGCCTCGCGTCAGCTGTGGTTTGCGGGCGGCATCCAGAGAATCATCAGCATCCTGGCCGACATGGGGCTCCTTGACATGGACGCCCTGACCGTCACGGGCCAGACCGTGCGGGAGAACCTCGAAGCGGTGAAGAAGACGGACTTCTTCCGGATGGGTGAGGGATACCTCAGCAATTACGCGACAACAGACGGCTCGCGCCGCCTCCAGCTGACTGATGTGATACGAACGCCTGATGACCCCAAGAGCAAACGCGGCTCCGTGGCAGTACTCAAAGGCAACATTGCGCCGGAGGGCTCCGTGTTCAAATACAGCGCCTGCGACCCCGCCATGTACGAGCATGTAGGGAGAGCAGTTGTGTTCGACTCAGAGGAGGACTGTTTCGCGGCGGTGACCGGCCTCAAGCTCGAAGCGGGCGACGTCGCCATCGTACGCTACGAGGGACCGCGAAGTTGCGGCATGCCGGAACTATTCAATACCTCTTCTGCTATAGTCGGCATCGAGAAGTACCGCAAGTCCATCGCACTGGTGACAGACGGACGGTTCTCAGGCGCCACCGCAGGACCGGTTATCGGTCACGTATCGCCGGAGGCTGCGAGCGGAGGCCCCATAAGCCTGATAGAGGATGGAGACCTCATCGAGATAAGCGTTGAGAGGCGAGCACTGAACATCGTAGGGACAAACGGCGAGAAGAGGACGCACGAGGAAATGAAGCGAGTGCTTGCAGAACGCAAAGCTCGCACACCTGCCAGAACTCCGAAATACACCGCCGGAATCCTCGGCGCCTACACCCAACTCGCAACTTCAGCGATGAAGGGCGCCTATATGGGGAGGATTACCGGCTCCTAGTCGCCCAACAATCCACCTGAAATCTGACAAGGAGGCAACTTGATGGAATTCCAAGGCTACCTCAGACAGGACGGTTCGGTCGGCGTCCGCAACACGGTGGCGCTCATCCCCGCGTCCAGATGCGCCAACGAGATGGCGTGCCGCATCGCCGACGAGGCAGGTGCGGGAGTACACCCCTTGCTGCACAATCAGCCATGCGTGCACGTGGGCCCGGACAACGTGATGGCCCGCCGAGTCCTCACCGGAATGGGGCAGAACCCGAATACTGTCGCTGCGATTGTGCTTGGTATCGGCTGTGATCCGATCTCGGCTGTCGACATCGCCAACGACATCGCAGCCACGGGCAAGCCTGTGGAGGTGCTGACCATTGAGAAGGAAGGTGACTACGACACCGTGGTCTCCAAAGGCATCACATTCGCCAAACAGATGAAGGCAAATGCCGCTCTTCTCAGCAGGCAACCTTTTGATCTCAGCCACATCAAGCTTGCCGTCAAGTGCGGCGGTTCTGACACGACGTCCGCCCTGGGCTGCAACCCGGTGGCGGGATGGGTCGTGGACCAGATTGTGAATGCGGGAGGAACATGCGTCTTCTCCGAGACGGCCGAACTCGTCGGTGCAGAACACATCCTGGCGCGACGTGCCACGGACCCCGCCGTGGGGCAGAAGGTTCTCGACGCCGTAGCACGCACAGACAAGCGCATCCTTGACGCCGGCGTCGACATCCTGGGTTCCGAACCGACACCTGGAAATATCAAGGGCGGTCTGACCTCGATAGAGGAGAAATCCCTGGGGGCAATCGCCAAGAGCGGTACTGTGCCGCTCACAGACGTCATCGAGTGGGGCCAGAAGCTCCCAGGTCCAGGACTGTTCTTCATGGACGGCTCAGCCAACACTCCACAGATGGTGCTCGGTCTATCGGCTTCCGGAGCACAGATGATGACCTTCGGATTCGGCGGAGGGCTGCCTGCGAGTTTCCGGTCCATGCCGGCGAACTCCATGGGCAACCTGGCCATACTCCCCGTCCTCAAGATACTGAGCAGCCCGAAGGCAGCCCGCGAGATTCCCTACTTCGATGTGTACGCAGGCGGCATAATCGAGGGAACCGAGACCGTAGCCCAGGTGGGGCAGCGCCTGCTCGAAGAGATCCTCCAGGTCCTCTCGGGCAAACCGACCAAGGTAGAGCTACGGCCACGCTACCGCGAAGTACTGGAGATGTGGAGGCTCGGCCCCGTCTTCTAGCAAGAGCGGTTGACGACAAACTAGACACATCACGACACGAAAGAAGAAGGAGGATTGAGAATCCATGAATGAGAAGGCAAGGGGAAAACTGCTCCAGAAGGCCTATGACCTCGGCTACGAGTACGAGAACGTCTACAGGGGCTGCGGCCAGGTTGTCATAGCTGCACTCCAAGAGGCCTTCGACATGCCCAACGATGCCGTCTTCAAGTCGCTCACCGGCTACGCAGGCGGCGGCGCGACCGTTGGCGACTCTGGTTGCGGCGCGTATGTCGCCGGCATCCTGTTCCTGAGCGGCCTTCAGGGACGCGAGCGCAGCAACTTCGCCGACCCGGAGAGAATCCGGTTCGTGAGCTTCGCCACTGCGCGCAAACTCCATGAGAAGTACATCGCCGAATTTGGCTGTGTCAACTGCCATGAGATACAGAGGAAGGTCTATGGCAGGCCCTTCTATCTTCCCGACCCCGATGAGATGAGGAAGTTCGACGAGCAGGGTGGCCACACGACCGGATGCACAATGGTATGCGGCGTGGGTGCTCGCTTTGCAGCCGAAATCGCCATCGACGAAGGGCTGCTGTCGGAGACAAAGCTGGCAGAACTCAGCAAGAAGTACGCCTGAGTCTGTCCAGCCACAAGAGAGAATCCAGCCCGGGCTGCGCGTGCGAGAGCAGCAGTTCCGGGCTGCCTTTTCTTGCTCACGACTTGTGACAACTTCCAAGGCATCCTCCGGCAGGACAAAGCCACCAACAATGGGACTAGAGGAGAACCGCTACATGAAAAAGGCAATCATGATGGACCCTCGTGACAACGTTGCGACTGCCCTGGCAGCTCTCGAACCCGGCGACGAGATAGAAGTTATCTCGACCAAGCGAGAGACAGTCCAGCAAGTTCAGTCGCGCGATTCCCTTCCCCTCGGACACAAGATCGCTCTCACCGACTTGCGACAGGGTGACACCGTCGTAAAGTACGGAGCAAAGATCGGGAGAGCATCCAGAGACATCGCAGCCGGCAACTACGTGCATGTCCACAACGTCGTCAGCGACCGGATGCCGTTGACCGAGAACATGCTCGCTCACATGTAGGGACAGACGCGAACAGGAGGAGACAACCATGGCTCAGTTCCAGGGATTCGAGAGGCCGAACGGCCTTGTCGGCGTTCGCAACACCGTGCTGGTCATGGCCGTCTGCGACTGCGGAGAGCCTGCAGCGCGCCAGATGGCCGAGGGAATCGAAGGAGCCGTGGCAGTCACCCAGTATCATGGCTGCATCGCCCTCGAGACTGTCCCCATCATGGTGGGAGTGGCACAGAACCCCAACATATGCGGCACCGTTCTGGTCATGATGGGCTGCGAGGGCATGAGAGCCGAACCCATAGCCGAACAGATAGCCACGACCGGCAAGCCGGTCGAGATAGTCAACATCCAGGAAATCGGCAGCACGAGAAAGGCCATAGCCAGGGGCCGTGAGATAGTCGCGGCGATGGCGCGCGATGCCGCAAAGGAACAGCGCAAGCCCTTCGACATCACGAAACTGGCTGTCGGTGTGAAGTGCGGCGGTTCCGATACGACAAGCGGCATCGCTGCAAACCCGGCCGTTGGCATTATGTCAGACCTGATGGTCGACGCCGGCGCGCGCGTGCTGATGATTGAGCCAATCGAGGCCATCGGGGCCGAGGAAGAACTGGCCGGCCGTGCCGTGGACGCGAACGTCAGGAAGGACATACTGGCCTGGGTGGGCAACGACGAGAAGAGGTGGACGGTGCCGGGAGCCGGTGTGGACTTCATGTGCGGCGGCAACATCGCCGGTGGACTGACAACCCTGGAGGAGAAATCCCTGGGCGCGGTCCACAAGAGCGGTCACAGGCCAATCAGTGGTGTTCTGAAGGTGAGCCCTGACCACATAGACCATCTGCCCGCGAAAGGCGGCTTCTACCTCATGGAGGGCATTCACATCGAACTGCAGGCGATGACCTATCAGGCCGCAGCAGGCGTCAACGTCATCGTATTTGCTACAGGAAGAGGCGGGAGTTTCGGCCATGCCGTCTCCCCGCTCGTCAAGGTGACAGGTCACCCCGAGACGTGGGCGCGTATGAGCGAAGACATGGACGTCAACGCCAGCACCATTATGGAAGGCACTGAGTCCATTGAGTCAGTCGGCAAGCGCATATTCGACGAAGTGCTGGCCGTCGCCTCAGGCAAGGTCACCAGGGGTGAGGAACTCGGTTTCTACAACTTCAACATCTGGAAGCAGGACCCGAGACTCGAGGCACTGCTGGGTCTCAAAGGAGGCTAGAACCATGGGAAGGAATCTCATTACCGGAGGTCTGGGTTTCATCGGCTACCACCTCACGAACTTGCTTCTCGACCAGGGCGAGGAGGTCGTCATCTTCGATGTGGCGGCTAGCTCACCGCTGTTCCGCGACATAGAGGACCGCGTGACTCTGATTCGCGGCGACGTGAGCAACTGGTCACAGGTACTCGACGCGGTGAGAACCAGTAAGGCAGACTGCATCGTCCACGCGGGGGCCATGCTTCCGCCCGGGAGCGAGCAGAATCCGCAGGCTGCGTTCTCCATCAATGTGAACGGCACATACAACGTGCTTGAAGCCGCGCGCATGTTCGACGTGAAGTCGGTCATGTTCATCAGCACACTTGCTACCTACGGTCGTGACGTTCCGGCGGTTGTGCCCAACGACGCGGCACAGCATCCCGTGAACATGTACGGAGTGACCAAGGTCTGTGGCGAGCGCCTTGGCGAGTACTACCACCGTCGATTCGGCGTGAACTTCAGGGGCGTGCGACTCACCCCTATCCTTGGAATGGGCCGCCGCGACAGTGCGCAGAGTGCCTACATCTACAAGTCCGGTCAGGAGGCCGCGGTAGGCCGGCCCTACTCGCTCTACGTAGAGCCCGACACCGGCATCGCCCTGCTCTATGTGAAGGACGCCGCATGGGGGTTGTACGACCTGAAACAGGCGCCCGAGGACAAGCTCTCCACGCGCATCTATAACCTCTACGGGGTCACGGCCACGGGCCAGGGACTCATGGACTCAATCCTCAAGGCGATACCCGATGCCACGCTCGACTTCCAGCCGGACGCGAAGCAGATTCAACTGCTGGGCAACCTGCCCGAGAAGCTCGATGACGCTCTGGCACGGCGCGACTGGGGTTGGGCGCCGCGTTACTCGCTGGACGAAGCCGTGGCGGACTTCGTCAACGACATCCGGTCCAGGTCGGACATCTATGCCTGACGCAGGCCCGGATGGATTCGAAGTGAGGAGGTGACTGCATGGGCAAGAGCCTGATTACCGGCGGGGCCGGGATGCTGGGGCGCGAGATTGCGCGCCTGCTCCTGGCTGACGGGGAAGACGTAGCTCTGCTCGACCTGGCGCCTGCATCGAGGCTGCCGGCGGACATCAGAGACAGGGTAACCCTCACCCAGGGCGACATCACGAACTGGGCACAGGTGCTTGGCGCTGTGAAGTCTGCCGGGGCCGACACCATCTACCACGTTGCAGCGCTCATGCCGCCTGCGTGTGAAATCAACCACACCGCAGGATACGCGGTCAACGTTATCGGGACTTTCAACGTGCTCGAGGCCGCGCGGTTGTTCGACGTGGGCACTATCGTGTATTCCAGCACAACGGCGACGTTCGGCGCCGAGTTGCCGGACGTGGTGCCGAACGACTACGTCCAGCGTCCTCCCACCATGTACGGCACTTCCAAGGTATGCAGCGAGCAACTGGGACTGCACTACCAGCGGCACTACGGCCTGGACTTCCGCGCCATTCGATTCCTCTCCATGCTGGGACCGGGCCGGGTCGCCGGCTCCGGCTGGAGCGCATACACGTCGCTGGTCGTGGAGGAGTCTGCCAAAGGCCGGCCATTCACCATCAAGGTGAACGAGTCGCTGCGGCTCCGCTTCATCTACGTGAAGGACGCCGCACTGAGCCTGATACAGCTGGCCCGCGCGAGCGAGGACTCACTGACGTGCAGGATATACGGACTCGATGGCTTCTCAGCCTCAACGAAGGAACTGGTCGATGCAACCAGGCGCCATGTACCGGATGCGCGCATATCGCTCGAGTTTGACCCCGAGTATCAGCACGTCATGGAGACGCAATACGTCTGCATACAGAAGCAGCCTGACGACAGCCCTGCGCGCAGGGACTGGGGTTGGCATCCACGATACATGCTGGACGACGCGGTCCGGGACCTTGTCGAGGATGTCCGCACAGGACGAAACTAGAGACCGCAAGGAGGAGCAATGCGATTCAAGGACAAGACGGTCCTTGTGACGGGCGGAGGACGAGGCATTGGTCGCGCCATCGCGGTCGGCTTCGCGCGTGAAGGCGCGTCGGTCGCGATAAACGCCGCCCATCTATCGTCGGCGGAAGAGGCAGCACAGGTTGCACGTGAGTTTGCAGGACGCGTCATCGCCATCGAGGCCGACGTGGCTGACGAGGACCAGGTCAATAGGATGGTGGACCGGGTTGTCAACGAGTTTGGCGGCCTGCACATCCTCGTCAACAACGCGGGCATAAGCCAGCCACTTGTCCCGCTAGTGGAGCAGGATACTGCCGACTTCGACCGAGCGATTGCCATCAACCTGCGGGGCACGTACCTGTGCTGCAAGGCAGCTGCCAGAGGAATGATGGAGCGGCGGAGCGGCAACATCGTGAACATCGCATCAATCACCGCGCACACCGGGCCGCCGATGCGAACGGCCTACGCACCTTCGAAGGCCGCCGTGGTCAACCTGACGATGACTCTTGCCGTCGAGCTTGCCAAATACAACATCAACGTCAACTCTATCTCGCCGGGATACGTCCTTACGGATCTCGTCAAGAACTTCCTCAGCCAGGGGAAGATAAACGAAGAGGCCATCCTCAGTCGTACGCCCCTTGGCCGCATGAGCACTACCGACGACATCGCCAACGCGACGTTGTTCCTTGCGTCCGGTGATGCGCGCAACATCACAGGCACAGACCTCCTGGTTGACGGGGGCTGGACGGCTAACGGGTACTATATGTAGGTGGGCGCACGGAGCGCATCGAGCGTTCCTGTACCACGGTCATCAAGGAGGCACAGATGGAATTCAGGGGGTATCCCCGGCCTAATGGCACACCGGGGGCACGCAACTACATCGCTGTCATTCCTGCCGTCCAGTGTGGGAACGAGTTGGCCGACCGTATCGCCAGCGAAGTAGGTGGTAACGTCGTTGCACTCCCCCACAACGGCGCTTGCGTCAACATCAAACCCGACAAGGATATGATCAGCCGAACCCTCGTTGGATTGGGCTGTAATCCGAATGTCGCCGGCGCCATTGTCGTGGGCATAGGGTGCGACGGCATCCCCGCAGACCTAATCGCGGAAGGAATTGCCGAATCAAAGAAGCCCGTTGAACTGGTCACCATCGAGCGAGAGGGAAGCTACGAGAATGCGCTGGCCAGGGGTGTGCGCGCAGCGAAGCAGATGCTCACGGACGCGTCCCTCCTTCAGAGGGAGCCCTTTGACATCAGCCACCTCACCTTTGCCTCGAAGTGCACAGGGTCAACGCCCGCCTCAATCATGGCCTGCAACCCGGCAGTCGGCTGGGCGGCGGACGCACTCGTCAAGCAGGGAGGCACGTTCATCTTCTCGGAGACGGCCGAGACAATCGGCGCAGAACACCTTCTGGCCCGACGGGCGGTCAATGAGGACGTGGCGAAGCGCATCGTCGACGTAGCGCTTCGCATGGAACAGCGAATGAAAGACTCCGGCGTGGACATACGTGGTTCCCAGCCGGTGCCCGGCAACATCAGGGGAGGCATGACCACCCTCGAGGAGAAATCACTCGGCGCAATCGCGAAGAGCGGCAAGAGCCCTATCGATGGAGTACTCGAATGGAGTGAGAAGCCGACGGGAAAGGGCATGTACTTCATGGACGGCTCGGCCAACACGCCCCAGATATTCCTCGGATTCGCGGCGGCCGGCGCCCAGGTGATGAGCCTCAACTTTGGCGCCGGATTGCCTACGATGCTGCACAACTACACCGTTGCCATGGGTGGCATGCCCGTTGTGCCAACTCTGAA
>JAUVYD010000054.1 GCA_030603265.1 Dehalococcoidia bacterium | reverse complement strand
AGAGGACTGTGTCGAGGTTTCAAGCGCGGAAGCAGGTGGTCCTGGTCCTTGCACACTGAAAGCGAAGGAAAGGAGAGAAATGAGACTAGTGAGGATTGACTGGAAGGGAAACTCCAAGTGGGGCATTTTGGAAGCAGATTCTGTGTTCTCGCTGGATGGAGATCTCTACGGAGACTTCACGCGAGGAGAGCGGCTTTGCGCGCTCAGTGAGGCCAAGCTGCTGGCGCCGGCAGAGCCGGCCGCAATCGTCTGCTGCGGGGCCAACTATTGGGCCATGCTTGAGCATTACCACCTGGAAGTACCCAAGGAGCCTGTCCTTTTCTTCAAGCCACTATGCACGCTTGTCAACCCGGGCGAGGACACCTACACATTACCCATAGCGCACGACACGCGCTATGAGGCAGAGATGTGTGCCGTGATGAAGCGCAGGGCCTGGAGAGTGACAGAGGCCGAGGCTCTAGACTATGTGCTCGGCTACACATGCGGCAATGACATGACACTGTATGACCTGCTTGCGCTCGATGGGCGCATTACAAGAACCAAAGGATACTACAAGTCGGCGCCTCTCGGTCCCGTGCTGGTTACTGACCTCGACCCGGTCGGAGTTCGCATCCAGGGACGCGTCAACGGCGAGACAACTCAGCAGGGCAACACTAGTGACCAGATATTCAGCATGGCAAGAGTAATAAGCCACATATCGCAGTTCATGCCGCTCACGCCCGGCGACGTCGTCTTCGCCGGCACTCCGGTGGGCGGGCGCCACGTAGATGTCGGCGACGTTATCGAGGTGGAGGTCGACGGCATAGGCGTTCTCAAGAACAAGGTGGTCATGGGCTGAATTCCCGCAGGACGTCCGGCGTTCCCGCCCGCCTGGCGGGCGGGAACGCTGATACGCCATTCCGCAGACGGTGCCAGACGCAATTGTCAGCATCGTGGTGCGCCCCGACGGGCGTCGCTCGCGCGACCAATGCCATGGTGCTAAACTTCGCCAGAATAGCACCGTTACGCGGAGGGTAGTACGTTGGCTTACTCACCGGGGACACAAGGCAAGCCGAAGCCACAGAAAGCTTCACAGAAGAAAGCTGCCCTTGTCGTCGCGCTGGTGTGCGTGGGTGTAGTGACAGCCATCCTTCTAATGAATGGAGGGCGTCTCACCGTCGACTCCGCTGTTGCTGATCCGGCGCCCGCTGAGGAAGAGGAAACCCCTGCTCCCAACCATCTCCCGGTGATTGTCGGTCTGACTCCGGCCACTGACCGAATCACGCCTTTCGACTTGTGCGTCGTAGAGTGCGAAGCCGTCGACGAGGACGACGACCCCCTGACGTACACATGGTCCTCCGATCAGGGAGACGTTTACGGTGAGGGCGCCAGCATTGAGTGGGGCGCTCCTGACTCCGAAGGTCTATACCGGCTGTCGGTGACCGTGGACGACGGGCGCGGTGGCACAGCGGACTTTTCGACGTCGCTGCGTGTCAAGACAAACTACGCCCCCGAGATACTCTCGATGACTTCCTACGTGGATTGGGTCGTTCCTGAGGCAAGCTGCTACATCTCATGCGTCGCCGAAGACGACGATGGCGATAAGATCTCTTATGAGTGGACCGCCACCGGCGGTGAGTTTCTTGGCGAAGGCAACGCCGTTATCTGGGTGGCGCCTGAAGCTGCCGAGTCGTATTGGATTACCGTCTGGGCCCGGGACACATACGGTGGCGAGAACAAACATGCTATGCCCATCAATGTCACTTTCGCAGAGCCCCCGCATCTTGGCGAGTTCGTCGTGACTGCCAACAACACCGAGATGCTCAAGAGAAAGGGGGACGCGTGGGCGATTTTCCGCGGCCGCTCATGTACGATTGAGTGCGTCGTGGAGGAGGGACACGGCCCGTTCACCTATGAATGGAGCGTTGACCGGGGGGTACTCAAGGCGGATGGGGCTGCCGCCACATGGGAGGCGCCCGACACTAGAATCTCCGCTACGATTGTCGTGGAAGTCTCGGACGCCCACGGCAACAAGGCCAGCGGAAGCGTGCTCATATACGTCGAAACGTGTACTTGTGCCTTCTAGGAGGCACTGAGCGCGTAGAGCACTCTGCCTGCGTCCGTGCGGCTGCTCACGACCTGGCACGCCTCCAGGTGCTGAAGGTGCGCAATCGCCTCCCCTGTTGCGAAGAGCTTCTGGATGGGGTGCACATCGTCCCAGTATTCGTACCTGAGGTCCCAGCCAATGAGCGGCGTGACGGTCGCCGCGTCCTTCTCCCCATCCTTCAGGGCGGCAACAACCTCGTCAAGGCGTTGCGCGTGATGCTGCTTCAGTTCCTTGATTCGTGCGGCACAGTCGTCAATCATCGAGCGGTGTCCGGGAAGCGCGCGCACGAGACTGAGCTGAGCGGTGACGTCCAGGCTCTCCAGGTAGCGCCCTAGCGAATCCGGCATCCCGAGCCACATCGTGATGTTTGGCGTGATATCTCCAAGGATGTGGTCACCGCAGAACAACACGTTGGCTCCCTCTACGAGCAGACACATGTGACCCGGCGTATGGCCCGGCGTCTGGACGCAGCGAAGGGCGTACTCGCCCTTCTTGAGTACGTCGCCGTCGTGGACAACCGTGTACGGGAAGTCACGTTCAGGGCCGTAGACACGGCCGGGATGATTCTCCATGGCCACCTTCAAATCGCGTGGCAGCATGCCGTGCGATTCGTAGACGCGGCCCATCTCCTGCCAGTAGCTGTCAGCCGGCCGTGCAAGCGGCATGTCCGGCTCATTGAAGTACACGGTAGCGCCGTTCTTCGCCAGAGATGATGCAAGTCCAAGATGGTCTGCATGAAGGTGGGTGATGAAGTAGTCGACTGAATCCGGCGAGTTGCCCAGTTCCGCGAGCATGCCCACAAGGGCTTCCTTGCACTCCCGCCGGTTGAACGCGGTGTCTATGACAAGAGGCCTATCGCTATCGCTTATCAGGTAGCAGTTCGTCGCCTTGAGCGGGCTGTGAGGTAGAGGCACCTCCAACTTGAAGACACCGGGCAGCAACTCCTCAATCAAAGTGGACTCCTCTCAGTTCGCGGCCGCCGACACCATCGTGATGACTGCCGGCGCCCTCCTCTCGCATCTGCCGGGCGAGACTCCGTTCGACAGCACTTCATGGCGGGAGCGCCAAAGGCCGGAACTTCGTGGAAACCGGCCGGATCCTCAGCGCGCGATTCATCCGACGAGCGACTGCCTGCCCTACGCATATCACCGGGCACGACAGCCGATTGTAGTACGCGCTGCCTGTGTACGACAAATCAGCAGCCGTATATAATGGGGCCGTATCTGGCGCAAGCGCCGCACAGGAGGTGAGTTACGACCATGGCGGAACTCTCGGAACTGGAGATGCTCGAGAAGCTCCGGACTTTCAATTCCCCCAGCGTGGGAAACGTCGTCGCCTCGTACCCGCAGCACCCACATTGCCTCGGACTGTATGACCCGTGGTATGGCAGGTGGTATGCCGACGATTCGGTCTCGTGCCTCTTCCCGGAGCTCGGGCCGGCCATCGGATTCGCCGTGACAGTTGTGTTCGGTCTCGTCGACCCGGACCAGCCGGCTGCCTCGTACCTCGATTTCGTCGATTTTCTCCTGGCCGCGAGGAAGCCGAGTATCGTCGTCTGCGAGGCGCAATTTCCTCCGGAGGTCCTGTGCAGGGCCGGCATATTCGGCGGGCAGTCCGGTGCTCTCTACAAGGCCTGTGGCGCTGTCGGGCTCATCACGAACAGCCCGGTACGAGACGTGGATGAGATGCGCGAGCTGGGCATTCAGCACGTCGCCCGCGGCGTGACCTCCGGACACGGAAGCCTGGCGCTTCGAGCCTTCAACGTGCCGGTGAGTGTTGCGGGCATGGATGTAGCCCCCGGTGATATCGTTCACATCGACGAGAACGGCGCGTGCAAGTTCCCTGCCGACAGGCTCGCGGATGTGTGCAGGCACATAGACGCATTCTCCGAAGAGGAACAGGAGCACTCCGCCCTGCTGCTTGCGGCCACCGACGGTGCAGGCATCAAGGCCGCGTGGCGCAAGGTCATATCGAAGGGTGTGGGTCTGGATGACAGGTCGTTAGGCTAGCATTGCGTCGGGGCCGGTGCGATAGCGCCGTATCGCAACCCCGTCGGAGCGCGGCCGGTGGATGGCCTGTGTGTTCTGCTGTCTGCGCGCCATCAGGGGACGGTAACACCTTCGGTCACTCTGGCTCGAAGAAGGGTGACTCCCTCGCACGTGGCCTACTAGTGCGACAGAGCCGAACACTTCAGCCCGAGCCGGCGCAGAATAGTGCACGCGCTGTCGGCCTCCTGCTCCTCGCAGGACGGTGTGCCCGCAAGCCCGTAGTCCCTGGCCAAGAGCCGATACTTGTGCTCTCCAAAGCGGTGGTACGGCACGAATTCCACCAGCGGCATGCGCGGCAACCTCAGCAGGTACTGCGCGAATGAGCGCAGGTCATCTCCACTGTCGTTACAGCCCGGGACCAGAGGGTAGCGTACCGTCACGTCGGGGTGTATGTGCATCAGCGCACGCAGATTGTCCAATATCAGCTCGTTGGGCACTCCAGTAAGCTCGACGTGTCGCGCGCGGTCCAGCTGTTTCACATCGAAGAAGACATGATCGGCAGCCTCGGCCACTGACAGAAAGGTGCGGGTGTCAGCGTGACCACATGTCTCGATGGCAGTATCCATGCCATGCTCTTTGAAAGCCCGCAGCAGGGCCTCCGCGAAGTCGGGCTGATACGTCGGCTCTCCTCCTCCGAGCGTGACGCCCCCTCCGGACCTTCTATAGAACGGGGCGTCGCGCAACACAGCCGCCACAACCTCTTCGACGGACACCTGCCTACCGCTGATGCTGCGGGCAGCATTGGGGCATGCGGCGACACAAGCGCCACACTTAGTGCATAGAGTGAGGTCATACGAGAGAGAGCCCTCTCCCACAGTGGTGAGAGCGCCGGATGGACATGCCGGCACGCACTTCAGACAGAGAGTGCAGCGGTCTCCATCATAGAGCAGTTGTGGCTCATGTCGCTGTGACTCCGGATTGGAGCACCAGACGCAACGTAGCGGACAGCCCTTCAGAAAGACAAGTGTACGCAGTCCCGGTCCATCCTGGAGGGAGAACCTTTGGATGTCAAAGACTACCCCACCAGCCATCTAGAGGCCGTGCTCCGTGCGGCGGATGATCTCTTCCTGCACGTCACTATGCAACTGCGTGAAATACGCACTGTAGCCCGCCACCCGAACCAGGAGGTCCGCGTACTCCTCGGGATTCTCCTGCGCATCACGAAGCGTGCGCGTGTCCACGACATTGAATTGCGCATGCCAGCAGCCCACATCGCACAGTCCGCGCACGAATGACGCCATCTTGCGCAGACCGTCTGGACCCGCAACCGACTGCGGACTGAGCCTGAGGTTGAGAAGTGTGCCGTTGCGGAACGGCGCAAGGTCGAGCTTTCCCACTGACCGCGCGAGCGCGGTCGGTCCAAGACGGTCGTTACCCTGCGCTGGAGACGAGTTGTCAGCGAGCGGCTGACTCGCCTTGCGACCGCTCGGCAGCGCACCGACAACCGTGCCGAACGACATATGGGAGTTGACTCCAACATTGCCAGACTGTGCCTGACCGCCGAATATGTTGTAGTACTTCATCACCTCATCGTTCGAAACGTGCGCCGCAGCCCTCGTGATGTCATCAACGTAGTCATCGTCGTTTCCATACTTCGGACCATCGTGCAGCAGCATGGTCCTCACATCCTCATGCCCCTCAAAGTCATTCTCGATGGCCGTCAGAAGTTGACTCATGGTGAGGCGTTGCTCATCGAAGACCAGCTTCTTGATAGCGGCCAGGGAGTCACCCGTGTCGGCGATGCCGATATTGTTCACTGCAGGCCCGAAGTTGTACACCGCTCCGCCTTTCTGCAACGGCCGGCCGGACTCGATGCAGCCCTCGGTGATGGATGAGAGGAAGGGGGAGCAGAGCAGTTCGCTGTAGGCTGTCTCGGCAATCGCGTTGACCACGAACATGTGCCGAATCATGTGAGCCAGTTGCGACTTGTAGGCCTCAACAACCTGTTCGAAGCTCGTGAACTGTCGCGCGTCTCCCGTGGGCAGGCCGACCTGTTTTCCGGTGCGTCGCCACACGCCATTATTCAGTGCGAGTTCCAGCGCTGCCGGCAGGTTGATGAAGCCACCTGTGAGGTGAGTGCCCTCCTTCCCCTGGACCCGGGGCTCGACACAGCCCATGATGGCGAAGTCGCGAGACTCGTTGACACTCAGTCCTTTGCACGCCATCGAGTAGGAGATGAGGTCCTCATTGTAGAATTTCGGATGCCCTGTACCGAGCCGTGAGAGCTCGCACGCCTTCAATACGAACGCTTCCGGCGAGTCAGGATGGATACGTACGGAGATGTCAGGCTGCACGATGCGAACGTCGATCATCGCGTCAATGCAGATGTACGACAGTTCATTCGTGGCGTCTCGCCCGTCGACAGTCCTGCCGCCCAGGTTGAAGTTCTGCCATTGAGGCACGCCGGTGTAGAACTTCGAAGTGTCGGCGTTGACGAAGAGCATCGTCTCGGAGAACTTGACGAAGAGACTCTCAATCAGCTCGAGTGCCTCTTCCCTGTCCTGATCGGTTGTCAGATAGGGAATCATGTACTGGTCGAACCGGCCGGGCGAGAGCGAATGTCCACTCAACTCGATGCGAATGGCGAGATGGGTGAACCAGAATGCCTGTACCGCTTCGTAGAAGTTGCGCGGCGGGTTGTACGGCACATGCGAGCACACCTCATGGATGCGCATCAGTTCCGCGCGCCTGGTCTCATCGGTCTCGGCATGGGCCTTCTCAAGGGCCAGTGCCGCGTAGCGTCCTGCCAACTCGACGAGACCGTGCAGGGACATGCGAGCCGTCTCGTAGAAGAGCGCCTTCGGGACGCTGTCGGTGTCGGTCATATCCAGTGCTGCAGCATACTCGTCAATCTGCTTGAGGATGCCCTTGATGCCACACTCCAGCACCTTGCGGTAGTTCGGCGCGACAGTCCCGATGCCTTTCTGGATGAGTGAGTAGTTGTCGATAAGACCCGTCGAGCGCGTTGGCCACACCCCGGGCTCGAGATAGATGAGATTCGCCGAGTCCTCGGGGCACTGCGCAAACAGTCGTTCAGCAATCGTTCTCCCCTGCCAGAACGGCAGGATGTCCCGACGCAGCTCGTCCTTGTCCTCGTCCGAAATGTCGAGTGGGTCCCATGCGCGAGTCGCCACTGTGTCCAATTCAGCATCCAGCCAACCGGCCTGTACTTCGGGATACAGCTGCGCTCCTCGCGACTTGAGGGTAGGACTCCCCACGATGAGTTCGCCGGGCGCGATATCGATGGGCAATTCCGTGAGCAGGCGATACATCGTCTTGCCCCAGACCGACACGAGAGGTTCGCCAGGATGCTCACGGTGTGTTGCCGTCACAATACGGGCGCGGTTTATGTCAACTGACGGTTTCCGCCCTACCATCCGCTCGCGGAGTCGACTGACGCGTTCATTCATGGTTCGTCACTCCTGGTCTCAGCGGTGAGGCCTGGCACTAGCTTGTGGCTGACCTCACTGCGAGCTCTCTCCCGCGAAATGTATCACGGTCTGACGCCGAGCCGCCACTTCGGGCCAAGCTGGGTCCGCGTCAGTTCCTGTGCGCCCCTTACGAACTCGCACAGGATGGAGCGAGTCTCTCTCGGGTCGATTATCTCCTCAACATCGAACGCTTCCGCGGTGCGGAAGGGTGAGAGATACGGCTCGAAGCCCTGCTCCAGTTCCAGACGCTTCTCCTCAGGGTTCTCGGCAGCCTGGATCTCTCTCCTGTACGCGGCCATAACTCCACCCTCGATTGGCAGCGAACCCCAGTCGCCGGAGGGCCAGGCGTAGCGGAGATTCAGTGGAGACACTGAGCCATGGAGGGCGCCGGCAACTCCAAAGGACCGCCTCAGAATGACCACCTGGCCGGGCACGGTCATCTGCGCCATGGCGAATGCGAGGCGGGCAGACTTGCGCTCGATGCCCTGATGCTCCGAGTCAGGTCCAATCATGAAACCCGGGCAGTCCACCAGGTAGATGACGGGAAGGTGAAACGTATCCGCCATGTCGATGAATCTCATCATCTTTTCGCAACCGGCGGCCGTTTGCGCGCCGCCGAGGACACGACAGTCGTTGCTCATCAC
>JAUVYD010000156.1 GCA_030603265.1 Dehalococcoidia bacterium | reverse complement strand
CGAAGTGCGGGCCATCAGGCAGAACGCCTCTCTCTTTGTAGAACCCGTACTCGACCTCGTTGAGGGTCTCTCCCTCCTCCACCTTTCGGGCAAGCTCCACAACCGCCTTGTTGCTGAGCAGCGGGACGCTGCCGATTTCGCGCATCCAGAGCTGCTCTATGTCTGCCGATGGCTCGTACTCGCGAGCGCCCAGCAGCGCGGAGAACTCCTCTTCGTCTATCTCGGTGGAGTCCTGTTCGAGAGCCGTCGGCTCCCCGGCAGTTGTTGTGTTTTCTTCTTCAGGCTCGAGTTCGTCAGCAGTCCCGAGCCGGGTCTCCTCATCCATCTCCTGTTGCCTCCTGTCAGTAAAACGCCGAAACAGCGCTAGGGGTTGAGCCCCGCCCCGCAGTTCGCCATTGGCTCCCACTCCCGCGGAACCATCCGACTACGGTATGGACTCCAAGAAGACCGACCGGCAAGCCGGCTGGTCCTCGATTGTGTCGCGCATCTCATGGTTTGCTCTTTCGACCTGCAGTACTTCATCTTCGGACGCGTCATGTTAGACTTCTTCACATGGTTTGTCAAATCGACGCGCCATGTGGAACCCGTGATTTCCACTGGTTCTCGTAGTATTATGGTCCTGGCCGATAAGGCACGGCTGCAATCGCAGCAAGGGGGGAGGGTGTCAGTTGGACGCTCTTCTGCTACAGTTGTTGCTCTCTGGGGAGGTGTGGCACATGACGCGGGACCGGTACGAGCACTTCGCTGAGCGGTACGACCTGTTCTTCGGCTCGTTCGACGACCATGACCCGGTCATCGTGGAGTTCTTCCGCGCTCTCTTCGAGCGCCACAACGTGCGTAGCGTTCTGGACTGTGCCTGTGGCACAGGGCGCGAACTCCATCTCTTCCATTCCCTCGGCTTCGAGGTCTATGGCTCGGACATCTCCGAGGCGATGCTCGCGCAGGCTGAGAGAAACCTTGCCAGTCGCGGCGAGGATGTCCCTCTTGCGAGAGTCGACTTCCGGGAGCTTGGCCGGCACTACGACAGGAAGTTCGATGCCGTCGTCTGCCTTTCGTCGGCGTTCTTCGAAGTACCTGACGAGGCAGAGTTGCTGAAGGCGTTCTCCAGTATCCACGGTGTTCTCCGTGAGGGCGGCATCGTTGTTCTTACGTCGGGCACGAGCGACAAGACCTGGCGTGAGAAACCACGCTTCATTCCGGAGGTTAACCGCGGCGATTTCACACGGCTCTTTGTTGTTGACTACCTGGGGAGTGGTGCACGCTTCAATGTACTGGATATCTACCACGGGGAGGCTCACAAGGACTTGCAGGTCTGGAGCATCACATACGACCGGGTGTATCTGCGGGATGACCTTGAGCGGGTTCTTGAGGCTGCCGACTTCCGGGAGTTGAAGTTCTTCGGCAGTTACCAGTTTCAGCCCTATGACACTGCCACGAGCGACATACTGATTGCTGTGGCTGAGAAGTGGGATTCACGAGGCCTCTCTGAGCGTGTCGCGAGAGAGATGAGGTCAAGAGAACTGTGAGGGGGGACATGAAAGGAACACGAATCACCTTGTTGATGCTTGCCGCGGCCGTGCTTCTCCTTGGCTCCATGACCGGCTGCGCGTTTGCGCCCATGGCAGAGTCGGAGAGCGGTGAGTACTGGCCCGGGGAGGATGAGGAGGCGAGTCCGCCCATGCCGGAAGCCCCGGCAATGTCAAAGGATGCCGCCATGGAAATGGAGGAGGAGGCTGTCGCGAGGGCTGCCGGGGAGTCCGAGGGAATCGACCGCATGGTCGTGCGCAACGGCTCCATGGAACTCGTCGTCGAGGATGTGAGTGCAACCTCACAGGCCATCGGCCAGGTGGCAGAGACCTTCGACGGGCATGTCGTATCCTCCTCCATCTTCGAGAAGGAAGGACGGACCTTCGGCAGCGTCGTCATCAGGGTCGATTCCGACAGGTTCGACGCTGCGCTCAGCGCCATTCGCATTCTGGCTGTTGAGGTGCTTCGCGAAACGACATCGAGTCGGGACGTCACGGAGGAGTACGTGGACCTGTCGGCGCGGAAAGGGAACCTCGATCGCACGGAGGAGCAGCTTCTCGCTCTTATGGAGCAGGCGGGGACGGTTGAAGAGCTCCTTGCCGTGCAGCGGGAGGTCTCGAGGGTCCGTGGAGAGATAGAGCAGCTCGAGGGCCGGATGCGCTACCTGGAGCAGACGTCCGCCACGTCGCTCATCGAGGTGCTGCTGAACGAGGCCGTGCTCTCGGTGTCGTTGACCGCCGACGGACGTGTCGTGGACGAAGGTGAGTCTGTCTCGTTCGAGTCGGATGTCTTCGGTGGCTTCGCGCCCTACACATATGACTGGGACTTCGGCGACGGCGGTACGAGCAACGACCCCAATCCCACGCACATCTACGAGGACGAAGGCTGGTACAGCGTCGGATTGAAGGTGACCGATGACAGGTCTGCGGCGGCGACCGCGTATCGCGACTACTACATCGAAGTGCGTGGCGTGTGGAGTCCCGGGGATGTGCTCCGCGGCGCCATTGATGGTCTGGGTTCGTTCGGTCGCGGGCTCCTGGGTCTCACTATCTGGCTGCTTGTTTTCACGCCGCTCTGGGCGATGCTTGCCGGCATTTACTATCTCGTGCGTCGACTTGTGAGGCGGAGGCGGCGTGCGAAGAACTCATAGAAAGAAGAGGTGAACAGGGAGAGCCTGCTCGACTTGAATCGGGAACGCGTGCGGGCACGCGACAGGTGGGGGCGCTGTTGCCTGACACAATGGCTGGCGTGACAAGTGTTCAGGAAGCAGCCTACGCTGACGGAGCCCTGTCGGCGAAGCATAAGAGACTCATCGCGCTCGGTATCGCGCTTGGTCGTGGCTGCACGAACTGCGTCCTTGGCCAGACAGTGAAGGCGCTCGATGCAGGGGCAACGGCTGAGGAGATACTGGAGACGACCGGTGTCGCTGCTGCCATCGGTGGGACGATGGGTGTCGCCGAGTCGCTCCGGGTTGTGGCGCTTCTCGAGGAGATGGGCAAGCTCTAGCGTCTGCGTGAGTGGTTCACTCGTTTGACGGTTGCGCCGTCTATTGCGTTCATGTACGCTACACTCGACGTGCGTGTCCCGGAACGACGCATCAAGGAGGACGTAGGATACTGAGGTTGTGGCGCTGCCGAAGCGCCCGGTATTCGAGGTCACGATATAGCTGTAAGAGCTGATGCAAGGGCAGTCCAAGCGACCGCACCCTCTTCAGCCATGATTTGAAGAGCCCCTGCCCCTATCTCTCCACTGCAGTTCACTGCCACAGCCTTCAACGCCTGTGGTGCTGCATGTGACAGCCCGCTAGACAAGCCGCACGATTTTCTTTCGTGCTGCCCCGCATCAGCTTTGAACTGATCCCATTTAAGAGGAGGAACAGGACCCATGAGAAGGCACACAAGTGCCATTGTCACGGTGTTGCTTGCCGCAGCACTGCTGACCACAACCATCGCCGGCTGCTCGCCGGCAGCCCCGGAGGCGGATGCTCCATCGGAATCCGGGGAGTCCGCCGCTACTCCAGCGCCCGACCACAGTGACGAGACCATTGTCTTCGCCGACGTGTCGTGGGCCGCGAGTACGTTCATGTCCACCCTGGCCGCATTCATTGCCGAAGAAGGCTATGGCTACAACACAGAGGTGATAGTAGCTGCCAACGTGGTTGCCCTGAAGTCGATTGAGACCGGTGACGTCGACGTTCATATGGACGTCGAAATCCGCAGTATCGGCGAGGTCTACGAAGAGGTGGTCGCCAGCGGCAAGGCCGAGGCGCTTGGCGTCTCATATACGCCGGTGTGGCAGGGCTGGCTGGTTCCCAGGTACATGATTGAGGGCGACGCCGAGCGCGGCATCGAGGCGACGATGCCGGACTTCGAGGATGTGTTCGACCTTATCAAGTACTGGGAGTTGTTCGAGGACCCGGAGGACTCGTCCAAGGGTCGCTTCTTGAACTGCGTCCCCGGCTGGCAATGCGAGAAGGTGAACGCGCTCAAGATAGAAGCGTACGGTCTGGACGAGTACTTCAACGTCATGAGCCCCGGTTCGGATGCGGCGCTCTCGGCGTCCATGGTTGCCGCGTTTGAGAAAGGCGAACCATGGTTTGGTTACTACTGGTCGCCGAGCTGGGTTCTCGGCTTGACTGACATGTACCGGATCCCGGAACCGGACTTTGAGCAGGACCTCTGGACTGAGGAAGCCAAGTTTGGCTGCGCCTACTCGGTCGACGACGGCAACATCGTTGGCGCAACGAGTTTGCAGGAGCGTGCCCCCGAGGTTCGGGACTTCTTGTTCGAGTTCAACATCCCCCTCGAGGTCATGAACGAGCTCTTGCTCTACCTGCACGATAGCGGCAAGAGCGCGAGCGAAGTGGTTCCGTGGTTCCTGACCCGCTACGAAGATGTCTGGACCGAGTGGGTCCCGGCCGATGTGGCGGAACGCGTCAAGGCTGCTATCTAGCCATCGCACTCGTCGGAAAGGACGGCAACAGGGGGGCGTCCCTCAGGGGACGCCCCCTC